>NZ_JBRAKS010000160.1:0-8894 GCF_052745115.1 Candidatus Jordarchaeum sp. | reverse complement strand
TTCTCTCCACTATAAGGGTATCCCTACCCCCAAAAACTCATTTTCAAATACTGATTTCAACAAAAGTTTTTTAAGCAGGCTTACTTTTATAAAAACAACACGAAAATCGCTGTTTATTATTAGCGGGAAAAACTAACCCGGTGCTTACTGTTTACGATTACCTGAATCTGGAGAATTGGAAATTGAAGGTTCCCATATGTTCTTTTTGCCTTAAGAGTGGAATGTACTGCTCAACATGTAGAGAGAAATTAGAAAAAGGCGAAGTGTCTACTTTGGATATAGAGGTGGCTAAGCATCTTTTGGAACTTGAGAGCAGGTTTCCCAATTTAAAAGATGCAGAGTTTCGGGGAGCCATCGAAACCAACAGCCTCATTATAATTGTGGTAGGACCGGGTGACATCTCTAACTTTATAGGACCTAAGGGTAAGATTGTCAAAGTTTTGAGTGATGCTTTAAAGAAAAGGGTGCGAGTTATTGAAGGATCATCATCCACTAAAAAAACTATTGAGGATATTCTGTCTCCCGTCGGAGTTTTGGGTGTGAATACGATTTGGCTTCCAGACGGCACACTAGAAAAAAAGGTTAGAGTTAAAAGGTCAGACAGTAAAAGACTTCCCACAAGTGTATCTAGCCTTGAGGATTTGGTTTACAAACTAACTAATGAAAAAATTAGGATAGTGTTCGAGTAAAATTTTAATTTTAATATACACCAGGGTTATTGAATCTTATCTTTTGATGCCGTTCGTATTTTTTAGGGTGTGAGACGGTCACGGTCTCGAGGGTATAAAACGCATTCTCTTATATTTTCTGATCCAGTGAGAATCATTACAAGCCGGTCTAATCCTAATCCCCATCCTGCATGGGGTGGCATTCCCCAATCGTAGGTTTTGAGATGGAAGTCGAAGGATATCGGATTTAGCTTTTGTTCTTTTAATCTGTCAATCAGCATACCCTTTTTATAAACTCGGGTTCCCCCCGAAGCTAGTTCTAGCCAACTATACATAAAATCGAATGATTCACACACCTTAGGATCATCTTTTCGAGGCAAAATGTAAAAGGGTTTTCCAGCAGTCGGCCAATCTAAAATGAAATACGCCCCGGTTAACAATTCTCCAAGCTTTCGGTAAGCCTGTGTGGAGATATCTTCCCCCCAGTTCATTTCTATACCCTCACTTTGCAACTTTTCTACAATTTCGGTATAGGTGTAGCGGGGGAAAGGTTTCTTTGGAACTGAGAGTTGCTTTTTCAAAGCAGTTAACTCTTTAGAACAATTTTTCTTAATGTGTTTAAACACATTATAAATCAAATCTTCAAGCAAGCTTATCACATCTTCATAATCAGCGAAGGCTAATTCCACGTCTACTGCATACACTTCGCTTAGGTGTCTAACAGTACGGCTTAGCTCTGCCCGATAACAGGGTGCAATTTCAAAAACCTTTTCAAAAACACTAGCCATCTGCTCCTTGTAAAGTTGAGCTGACTGACTCAAGAAGGCCTCCTTTTCATAATAGGATATGGGAAAGAGATCAGCCCCACCCTCAGAAGCAGAGGCAATAATCTTAGGAGTGTTAATTTCGATAAATCTTTTCCTGATTAGAAATTCTCGAATAACATTAGTGGTTTCGTGGCGAATAATAAAAATAGCTGTTTTTTCTGGCCTTCTTAGATCTAGTACACGATTATCTAACTGGGTATCAAGGTTCGCTTCAACTTTCCCAGTGGGATCTAAGGGCAGTGGAGATATCGCAGGGTTGAGTGTTTTTATTTCTTCAGGAATTATTTCGGCACCTTGAGGTGCCTTATCCATCTTTCTCACCTTTCCCCTGACTAGTATAACAAATTCCTTACCCAGATTATCCACTTCTTCAAAAACTCTTGAACTGCTCTTAGGAATGGTGATCTGCGACAGTCCCTCCTTATCTCTCAAAATAATGAACTTTATTCCACCGAGTTTTCGAATGTTTTCCACCCATCCAGCAAGAACCACTTCTTTACCATCTAGTTCTGGTCCAATATCGCTGGTAAAATGCGTCTTACGAATATCACGTGCATCATCTGGCAAGGGATTTAACCTCCAACCATTTAACGTTATAAGTTAATTCACCGCCGTCAAAGAGAAACTATCAAGTACTAATTAACTTATCGTTCCTTAATTCAGTTATTGCTTCAATATTTAATTGGATCCGTTTTCATAAACTCTCTGAGAACAACCGTAGCGTAGCTTCCCTTGGGAAGAGAGAAGGAAATTGTAAGTTTCATTGAATCAGTGCTGTATTCATCGGCATCAATATCGTGTATTTTCAAGTCAGATATGTTTAACATTATCAGACGGAACATGCCTCTGGAACTTATTTCAGGTAATGATTGAAGCCTAAACATACTTGGGGTTAATTCCTCTTCCTTCAAAATTTTTTCTACCAATTCTCCCGGTTTATTTTCTGGTAGATTTGAGTCATACCCAATTAAAGGTATTGAAACGCCTAGTTTTCCCGACCTGATTTCTTCATTTATTTCAGAAACCGTTTCATCTGTGACGAGTATATAATCGTTTGGCGAAACGTTTTCAACTGGACTTACAATGTCCCCAGGAACTGCACTATCTAATGGAAAACCCTGTTTATATCTAAGGCTGAGTGTTTTATTAAATAGATATGACTGCACGGCGTGTATAAACATTACGAGCAGTCCTCGCGGAAGCCGTCGAAAAGCACCCAGCACATCGTTGGAATACTTGGACAAGTGTTTTAACATAACCCTCTCATAATTCAAACGCTTCGGAAATTTTTCAAAAGCCCCCGCAAAGTCCTCAGTTTCACGCAGATAATTACGGGCCGCTTGGGCATCATCTCCTTCCAAAGGATAGGCCTTTGCCAAAAACAGCATTGCAGCATCTTTGAACTCGCTCTTAAGAAGCTTAATTCCCACCAAATGGGATAAGGGTCTCTGAACTCCAAATCTTTGGTAACCAAAAAAATTGGGTACCCCACCAGAATCTTCTATCTCACGACAGGTCTGTTTAACCTGTTCTTCTATCTCCGATTCTGCCAAATTGATTTCTCTAACCGTTATACTAAAATGGTTTCCCCAAAGATCACCCAGCTTAACGGGCTCTTCACTTCGATTGAAATCTCTCAAGTAAAGCCCTTTAATATTCAAGTTCTTCAGCCTTTCTGGATCAACTCTCCACGCACTCACCCTCTGGGTGGTTATGGCTCTTTTATCTTTCACTCCGGCATAAGAAAACCTTTTTATGCCCACTCCTAAACTACGTGCTATTCTATCCAGCGCTTCAAAAGTATTGTACATAGCATGCCTTTCAAGAGTAAAAACGGTATAGTCTCCTTCACCTTTAGTTATTTGCGCATCTTTTAGACCGTTTGTAGAAATTCCAGGTCCCAGAGCTTGAATTATTTCTTTTTGAGGAGTTATTTCCTCAACCACAAAGTCCTCCCACCTCTTTCTAAGACATCCTCCTATTCCCTTAGACTTTGTTGCAAAAAACTCCATTCCTAAGATGCTTTCAAGCTCACTCATTAAACTCACCGATTATTATCTAGAGTAAAGTCAGTCCACCAGTGATACTGTCTATAACTGGCTCCGGTCCCGGACCAATGGCTAGCGCAGTAACGGTTCCCGGCGGTACTTCGGTTAGACCCCTATCAGTGATTAGAGCATGGGGAATTTTTTGTTTAATTGCCTGATATTCATATTTTTTAAGTTCTTCCAAAGAATTTATTTTTACCACCGCCTTCTTTTGACCCTCGCCCATCCAAGCTTTCCACCAGTCCGAATTCTTTTTCCTAGCCTCCTCTGATGCTGAGACTGCGGCGTGTGCTACTTGCGCTGCCATTTTTCCTTTACTCATTTTAATATCAGAGCGAACCAAAATTACCATTTTATACTCAAACATGTTAAAATGACTCCTGCACGAAAAGGAATGAAGCAAGATTAATTCATAATTATATTATCTTAATATTCTTTGCCCCGATTCCTGTAAAGACAATCTATATTTAAAGCCTTTTTTTGTTAAAATCCTTAAAAGTAACTAAACTTAAATCATTTTTCAAATAAAAAGAAGAGCACAGGTGGGATGAAATATCTCTGAAACCAAAGGTTCTGACATTGCAATCATTGGTTGTGGTCCTGCAGGAGCACTAGCGGCCCGAAACGCAGCCAGAAAAGGAGTGAGTGTAGCAGTATTTGAAGAACATTCTACTATTGGACTACCTGAACACTGTGCAGGTCTAATTAGCGTATCTGGGTTAAGAAGACTAAACATTAATATTCCCCGGGAATGTATTCTGAACCGTGTTAATAGTGCCATTTTTTATTCCCCATCAGGCACCTGTTTTAGTGTTTCACGCAAGAAACCTCAAGCTTACGTCTTTAACAGACCACTACTTGACCAGTACCTCGCATCCGAAGCGCAAAAGGAAAACGTGGAGTTATTTAGAAATTCTAAGGTTTTAGCAGTAAAAATGGGTGAAAAAAGATCATTGAAAATCTTTCATAGAAAAGAAACCGTTTTTGAAACTAAGGTTATAATTGATGCAGAGGGAATAAGAGGTAAATTTGTTCGAAACGTGGGACTAACTCCGGTTTCTAAAGGAGTAATACCGGGGGTTCAATTCGAAGTAAATAACGTGGAAGTTAATCCTCATCAGGTTGAAATGTTCTTTGGGAACAAAGTGGCTCCTGGATTTTTCGCTTGGATAATTCCTACGGGAGAAAATACCGCAAGAGTAGGTGTTGGTGCACGCCGCCAAGCTCTACAATATCTGAAAAAATTTATTAAAAATCATCCAATCGCTTCCAAAAGGCTTTCAAAAGCTATAATAGTTAAAAAATTTGGAGGCGCTATAACTCTAAGCGGGCCCATTCCGAGAACTTACACGGATGGCTTCCTTGTAATAGGCGACGCTGCAGGTCAAGTAAAACCCACAACCGGGGGAGGCGTAATAATGGGCGGACTGTGCGCCCAAATCGCAGGAGAAGTAGCAGCTAAAGCAGTCATTGACAATAACGTGGATAGTAAAAGTTTAGCAATATATCAGAAAAAATGTAGAAGATTACTTTCCAGAGAATTTTCCTCAATGCTCCTAGTAAGGAGAATACTAAACAGAATGAGTGATAATAATCTGGATAAGCTTTTTGACATCCTTATTAAAAACGATTTCACAAGAGATATAGAGGAAATAGGAGATATGGATTTTGAGTCAGCAGTAATCAGGAAACTCATCCTTAAACCCAAACTCTCTGCCCAAATCATTTTCAATTTCTTAACATCAATCTTAATAGGAATAAGAGAGCAAATAAAAGAAAAAACCTAGATTCCAAATCATGAAAAGACTAAAAATTTGAAAATTCCAAAATGACAAATATTTAAAAGCCACTCATATCTTAAGTGGAGCAGTAAAAAAATTGGAGACAGGAGGAAAACCATGTCAGAAATCAAACCGCAAATCTGTGCAAGCTGTGGCAAAATAGTGTCACCGGAAAAAGGAGCAGTAAGATTTTCCTGTCCAAGCTGTAGCAAATACACTTTCTGGCGATGCGAAAAGTGTAGATCATTCTCAAACACCTACAAATGTCCAGTTTGCAATTTTGAAGGACCCTAAAACTCACTAATAACACTAAAGAGGTGTAAAAACTTGGCAAAAGTTGTAGCAACCATAAAAATATTCCCAGAATCAACAGAAGTAAATCTAGACGAATTAAAAACCAAAATAGAGAAAAACCTCCCCGAAGGAACAGAAATTCACAGCTCTCAGGAAGTCCCAATAGCGTTCGGCCTCAAAGCCCTAAGGCTCAACATAATAGTGCCAGAAGCCGAAGGAGGAACAGACCACATCGAACAAGCAATCCAAGAAATAGAAGAAGTAAGCGAAATAGAAGTAGAAATGGTAAGAAGAATATAAAACCAAAACCAAGAAAAAAACCTTAAAACCCCAAAAAGAAAGAGCTATATAAAAGAAAGTCTCCTCTTAAAAAAACCAATCAAAAAAATAATTTTACCCTTAAGAAAAATAACCGCCAGACCAAAAATAATTAGATATTTAGAAATAAACCAAAAAACCATCAATATAACAACTTTCAATATAAAATCAATATAAAATATAAACAAAAAAATTATAAATACGAATGCTAATAAGACAACCTTTTTAAATCTGTTAAAAATGAATTTATTCATAGGAAATATTATTTCATAGCCGCAGAGGCTTAAAGATTCTCAAAAATAACACAGCACTAAGGTTGGTGTCAAGTTGCCAGACATTGAGTTACGTGTAGAAGAAGCGCAGAAGCGCGACGCAGGAAGATTCATAGTCAGAATAGACAACGCTGCAATGGATAAATTAGGCATACAAACCGGCGACATCGTCGAAATAAAAGGCAAAAAAACCACAGCCGCCATCGCCTGGCCCGCCTACCCCGAAGACAAAGACAAAGGACTAGTCCGAATGGACGGCTACCTCAGACGAAACGCAAACGTAAGCCTAGGAGACAAAGTATCCATCAAAAAAGCCAGCGAAAAACAAGCCAAATCCGTAATACTCGCCCCCACCAGCGTCAGATTCCCCGTCGAAGACCGCTTCGAACGCTTCGTAAAAAGCAAACTAGTAGGCCACCCAGTAACCCAAGGAGACACCATCCACATCACAGTCTTGAGCAGAGCCATCCTATTCATAGTCGTAAAAACCAACCCCAAAGGAATCGTCATCGTAAAACCCCAAACCGCACTACACATCAGCGAAAAACCCCTCACCGAAATCTCAGTAGGAATACCCCAAGTAACCTACGAAGACATCGGAGGCCTACACGAAGAAATACAAAAAGTCCGAGAAATGATCGAACTACCCCTAAAACACCCCGAACTATTCAAACGCCTCGGAATCGAACCACCAAAAGGCGTACTACTACATGGTCCGCCGGGCTGTGGAAAGACCCTCATCGCCAAAGCCGTAGCCAACGAATCCGAAGCCCACTTCATATCCATAAACGGACCCGAAATCATGAGCAAATTCTACGGAGAATCAGAAAAGAAACTCCGCGAAGTATTCAAAGAAGCCGAAGACAACGCACCCAGCATCATATTCCTCGACGAACTAGACTCAATAGCGCCCAAAAGAGAAGAAGTAACCGGCGAAGTCGAAAGAAGAGTAGTAGCCCAACTACTCGCACTCATGGACGGACTCAAAGGCAGAGGAAGAGTCATAGTAATCGGAGCCACCAACAGAGTAAACGCCCTCGACCCAGCGCTTAGAAGACCCGGAAGATTCGACCGCGAAATCGAAATCAGCGTACCCGACAAACAGGGACGCATCGAAGTCCTACAAATACACATAAGAGGAATGCCCACAGCAGACAACGTAGACATACAACAACTAGCCCAAACCTCACACGGATTCGTAGGAGCAGATCTCGAAGCACTAGCCCGAGAAGCAGCCATGAAAGCACTAAGAAGATACCTCCCCAAAATAGACCTCGAAGAAGAAACCATACCCACAAAAATACTCGAAAACATGGAAGTAACCCAAGAAGACTTCATCAACGCCCTCAAAGAAATCCAACCCTCAGCCATCAGAGAAGTACTCATCGAAGTCCCAAGCATACACTGGGAACAAATAGGAGGACTAGAAGAAATAAAACAACAACTAAGAGAAGCAGTCGAATGGCCCCTAAAACACCAAGACGCATTCACCAGAATGGGAGTACAACCACCAAAAGGCGTACTACTATATGGTCCGCCGGGCTGTGGAAAAACTTTATTGGCACGAGCGGTAGCCACAGAATCCGAAGCAAACTTCATATCAATCAAAGGACCGGAACTGCTAAGTAAGTGGGTTGGTGAGTCTGAGAAGGCTGTTCGTGAGGTTTTCAGGAAGGCGCGTCTTGCTTCTCCGAGTATTGTGTTTTTTGATGAGTTTGATGCGCTTGCGCCTCGGCGTGGTATGGGTGCCGGTGATTCTCAAGTGACTGAGCGTGTTATTAGTTCTCTTCTTACTGAGATTGATGGTTTGGAGACTTTGCATGATATTGTGGTGATCGGGGCGACTAATCGTCCGGATATTTTGGATCCTGCGCTTCTGCGTCCTGGCAGGTTTGATCGATTGATTTTGGTTCCTGCTCCTGATGATGCTGCTCGTTTGCAGATTTTTGAGCTGTACACCCATGGGAAAAGCATGCCTCTTGCTGATGACGTTGATCTTGCCAAATTAAACAGGGAGGCTAAGAATTTTGTGGGTGCGGATATTGAGGCGTTGTGTCGTGAGGCTGCTATGCTGGCTTTGAGAGAAGACATTAACGCTGAGAAAGTTTTCTTAAGACATTTTGAGGAGGCTATGAAGAAGGTTCACCCGACTGTTACGCCGGATATGGCTCGGTGGTATGAGCGGGTGGAGGATCGGTTCCGGCAGACGACACCAGAAGTTTCACACGTGGTCTAATCATTATAATTTTTCTATTTTGTCTTCGTTAGAGCCACTCTTCAAATATTTTTTATTTTATTTTAGTTTTTAACGCAATAATAGTTTTTTGAAAAAAGTTTTTATTATGTTGATTTTTTATTTTAAGCATACTTGATAATTTTTGGGAGGTTTTGTTATGGGTAAGTTTCGGTTTGTTGATTTGAGTGTTCCGATTGAGGCGGTTCCGAGTGAGTTTGTGGTTCCGGAGATTGAGCATGAGGATCATATGAAGGGAGCAAATTTGATGAAGTGGGTTTTCGGTGCTGAGGATTCGGATTTGCCGGATGGTTTGGGTTGGGCTAATGACACTTTGAAGTTGCAGACTCATACTGGTACTCATCTTGATGCTCCGTGGCACTATTTTCCCACTGCGGGGGGGTTTACAACAGTAGGAAGATTTAATACTAAATAATACCATATATGGCTATG
>NZ_JBRAKS010000159.1:0-8899 GCF_052745115.1 Candidatus Jordarchaeum sp. | reverse complement strand
TCTGGAAGTGTCCTAGATGGGTAAGTTTCGGACAACGGTTTAGTAGATACACTTAGTGGAAAAGGATCATTCACAGTCTTTGCTCTAAACGATGCAGCTTTCGCTAAGTTACCAAAGGGAACAGTAGAAGGGCTACTAAAAGACAAGAAAAAATTGACTAGTGTTCTGACCTATCATGTGGTACCCGGAAAAGTAATGTCTAAAGACGCAGTGAAGCTAAAGAAAGCCAAGACCGTCCAAGGACAAGAGGTCAAAATTGATGCTACAAAAGGAGTAAAGATAGACAACGCCAAAGTCATAAAGGCTGATATCGAGTGCTCCAAAGGAGTAATCCACGTGATAGACTCAGTCATACTACCAAAGTAAAACTCAAACATTTCTCAGCATACTTTACAAAAAGCTCCCAAGATTTCCTAAAGATTTCACTACTCACTCTAAGCATTATAATAAAGTTCGGTGTTTTTAATCCACCTAATATCATTTCTCCCAAACTTCGAGTAATAGATGGATTATTTGTACGGTTAAGAGCTGTCGTGAAGCTTTCATCAAAAATATAATCTGAGGTATAAATCGTTCCGAATTCTCCACTTACCGCCTTCTTAATTAGTTTTAAGGCTTTATCATGATTTTTATCCCTCGTATTATGGAATGCCACGAAAATTAAAGAATCTATAAAAATGCTCACTCAGTATCCTCCTTGCCGTATAGCAAAAGACCAATTTCTTCCTCTTTCGTTTCTACACCCCAGTCCTCTGGAATTTTCATTAGTTTTTCGATTTCTTCGGGTGAAAGAAGCCTAACAATGCCAGAGAGCCTGATTAACTCCTCCTCTCTCCCTTCAAAGCTCTTAACAATCATCTCTAGAATTTCCTGTTGAGAAAACTTTTTACCGGTCTGAAATACTATTCTAGACTGAATTGTCTCAATGATGCGTTTACTCTCCTCGCAGATTTTAATTGAAGTGCTAATTTATTCTACCAAAGAAAAAAAGTAGAAAATTATACTTTCTATATCTTTCTACATTTTTTAGCTTAACAATTCTCTTCCTTATTAGCGAGATCTTTTCAAATTTCAAACAAGTCCACTATGTCCAAAACCGGTATACCCTCTTTTTCTGATAGTGATCTTAGATTATTTTCACAGAATGGACAAACGGTTACGATGTAATCCGCCCCGACTTCTTTTGCATCCCCCACCCTTACTCGTGCAATTTTTTCTGCGAGATCTGGGAATCCCGATTTTAATCCTCCACCTGCACCACAGCACCAAGAGGCGGTTCGATTCCGATTCATTTCCACAAACTCCACTCCAAGCAACTTTTTTATTATTTCGCGAGGGGGCTCATAGAAATCGCAGTGACGCCCGATATGGCAGGGGTCATGATAGGTTAATTTCTTACCTTTGAAATCCTCCCTGAGTTTCAGCCTTTCTTCTTTTAGTAGCCGATCTAGGATTTCGGTTATGTGAACCACCTTGAAGGGTAATTCTTTTCCGTAAATCTCTGGGTAGTCTTTTTTGAGAGTTCGGTAGCATCCTGCACAGTGAACGACCACTTCTTTTGCACCGGCGTCTTGGAATGCTTTTATATTGTGTAAAGCTAGCTCCTCTGCTAGATCGTACATACCGGTTCTTAGTGCTACTGAGCCGCAGCAGTACTCTTCGGGGTGTATCACCGCTGGCGTGACTCCCGCTGAGAGCAGTAGTTTAACGATTCTTTGGATGAGTTCGGGTTGTCTGTAGGGTTCGGTGCATCCCATGAAGAATGCAAGCTCGCCTCTGGATGGCAACTCTACCCCTTCTGGTATCCAGGCGACTCGATTCTCGTGTAGTTCCATGTAAGGATTATGCTCTTTTTCACACCATTCCAATATTTCCCTATGTCGGGGCATGGGTCCATAGCCCGCATCAACTAGGTCGGCTCGAAGAGCCTCATAGATTTTAGTGTGGTCTAGGTACCTGCCTATGGAAAGACTGATGTCAGGATCCATGGACTGGTGGCAAGTTGCGTGGCAGTCGCCGCAAGTGGTACACTGATATATAACGTTAGCCAACTCTTGGCTGGGTTGCAGTTTTCCCTCCAAGAGTCCCCGTATTATCTGCATCTTCCCCCGTGCAAAGAAGGGTTCAAAACCCGCAGTGTGTTCCAGCACCGGGCACACTTTGTACCTTCCCACGGTATATCTGACTGCTGTGCGGCAGTCACCACAGGCGATACAGCCATAAACCATGTCTCCCAGTTTCTTGAGGTGCCTTAGTTTCTCTACTTCTTCGGTCTTAGTCATTTTTCTCTTCCTCCGAGCTGTAGAAGTGAAACTTTCCGGGGCTTAACAGATAGTTAGGATCCACAGCTCTCTTTATATCTTTGAAAAATTTGATAAACTGTGGTGGAAAAGCATCGGCTTCCATTATAGCCTGACTAATAACCTCACCCAGCCAGTAGTGGACACCACCGTATTTTACTTGGAAGTGGAGTCTATCTTTCCAGAATTTTAGGTTATTTTCTCTCGTCTCGGGCTTGTTCCACCCACTCATTCCCCCCACGATAACGCACTCCCCTCTAGGCATCATGTAAACTATTGCCGCAGTAACCGAAGCCACCATAACATTGGAGTATTCTGGCTGCCTTTGAAGCGTGTGCTCTTCGGAAACTTTGAATACTTCGGGCATCTGGTCCAGGGGAACCTTATGACAGGTAGTACAGCTGAAGTGACCCGGAACCACGCCGAATACCCCATGGAAGTACTGCCATTGACCCTGCTTTTTCCCTACCCACTCCGCAATGTTTCCTTCTTTAAGCGAAGGACCAAGTTCTTTCACGTCGGGTTTGGCGAATTCTTCGTGCACAATATCTCTTGCAATCTCAAACATTTTTTCATTATCCGCCTCTACCGCTACCAGCATCACAGGTTTTGTAAGCATCATATCTCTCCAAGGTTTGATAACTTCGGTCAACGCATAAATCATAACTACCGGTGCTGGAGTAAGAGTGATGTCTGAAATGCCCCAACTGCACCTACGCTGAAGTCTGTGGGTAATATTGACCACGAATTCATAGTTATCCGGCACAATGAAAGTGTATCCTTCCCTATACTCGGGCAATGGGTAAATCTTCATAACTGCCTTGGTTTTAATTCCCATAGTTCCCACATCGCCCATGAAAAGACCCGTGAAGTCTGGTCCCATACCCCACCTGCTGAAGGGCTTCTTTACATACTGGCTCGCTCCAGAACCGGTAACTATAATGTCGCCCTCTGGGTTTGGGAGAACCACCTCCACCCCTATACAGTTCTCGGAAACCGGGCCATACTTCGTGGAGCCAAAACCAATAGTGTTATTCGAAAGTCCACCCCCAATAGTGGCACTCATACCCGAGCCAGGTCCCTCAATACCCGTGGTGTAACCCTTTTTATGAAGATATTCTATCAGTTCACCCCAAGTAATGCCGCACTCCACCACAATATTTCCTACATCCTCGTTCAACTCGATAACCTTATTCATACGGGTAAGATCAATGACAATCCCTCCCTCCACGATGGGTTTTGAACCCCCCACAAGATCAGCTCCGCCCCCTCGTGGGATCATGGGAATCTTGTACTTGTTCGCCACCCTAACGATGTGTGAAACCTCTTGAGTGGTGCTGGGACGAACCACGATATCCGGCCAGCGGTCAGGCAAAGCGGGATCCACGTTTCGGGAGTAGGCCTGCCTTACAAAGTCTTGGTCAGAAATGTAGTCCGCTCCCAGTACATCCTCCAGTTCCCGGTACGCTTTTTCTGTGACTAACAAAAAATTCACCTCTAAGAATGATTAGTAGCTTCGAGAATAAACGAACGGAAGATATTTCTCGGTATCTTCACCCACCGCTCTTAAGAGAACGGTTCCCCTAGACATTTTGGGTGTACCTATAGTGTAAATCATGGCCATATTCATAACTGGCTCTATTTCGTATAGGGGGTCTGCTTCCGATTTCTCAAATTTAATAGTTCCGGTTCCGGTGTGTGTTTCTTTAGGTTCAGTGGTGATGTCAATGGAAAGAATTTCTGCTAGGCTGAGACCTTCCATGTCTGGGCTGGGAAAAACCCTCAGAGAGAAGGTGGGTCCAAATCCCATGGTACCCTCTATCCTACCCGTTAATGTGGCTTCCATATCAATGATTTTTATTCCTCCCCGCTCCAATGTTCCTTTGACCTTGTCACCTTCCTTCTTCAAATCGATTTTAGCAATTTTCTTTGGAAGTCCGTATATCTCTCTTCCCCCAATCATAGCCACATCGTCATCAACATACATACAGGGACAGTAAACTCCATCTATCCGCCCCTGCTCAGCCGGAAAACTGGCTTGCACAAACATCGCCGCCTCGTTATAAGTCACACCAAAGTTTGACTCCTGATACTCCGCAACAAAAACTAACACTATTCCTTCTTTTCCCGCCTCCAGTGGTGGGGGGAGAATCTTCTGAATGATTTCCGGCTTCGAAATATAAAGGCTAGCTAAAATTTTTGCGTTGGGCCACATATATGGTGGTCTTGGAATAATTTTATCGAAATCTTCACGATAAAAACTCAAAATAACCTCACCTCTTCCAATCAAAATTAAACATTTAGAGTAGTTAATAATTATTAGTTCGGGGTATTAGCATTAAAAATTTTCTGGCTTCCTCCATTGCTTCTGCACCCCAAGTGAAGTGTAAACTTGTCCTGACTAACATAATAGGTTTTGGTGTTGCTGCTTTGGATGCCTCAGTTTTGCTCCACATTTTAGCAAAGGAGAAATCGGGTAAAATCTAATGGGCATTAATACACAAAGTGGGATTCTTTCCCTCTTTTTCTAAAGAAAAAAAGTGGATTTTTAAATAATTTTTATTCTTAATTTCCAAGAATTTTTAGAACTTGCCTTTTACCTGGTTAATGATTTCTTCGGCTTCCTTAACAATTCGCTCAATCAATTCCTTACAGGAAACTACATCATTGATGAGTCCTATTGATTGCCCTACCGGGATTAGTCCGACATTCATATTTCCTTTTTCCCATATTTCGGGTCCCCAGGTGCCGGCGATGTGGGGCAGTATCTCTTCCAATCCGCCTTTGCGCTCCTCTATCTCCATAACCTTCCTTATGGAATCATTTAGTAGGGCTCGTCCCTGGAGGCCTATGGTGTTTCCGTAGAGTACAGTTTCGTTTTCTTGACGGCGAATGATCTCCTGTTTAACGTTGGGGTGAACATCGCATTCTTTGGTGCATATGAAGCGGGTGGCCATCATTATGCCATCCGCACCCAGGCAGAGTGCTGCGGCTAGGCTACGGCCATTGACCATTCCTCCGGTTGTAATGACCGGTATTTTCACTGATTCCGCGATGCGAGGTGTGAGCACCGTGGTTGCCACGTTTTCATTGAGGGGATGTCCTCCTTCCTCTACTCCGGCTGCGATCACTGCGCTGTAGCCGACCTTTTCTGCGTGTTTGGCGTGTCTTACGGCTCCCACCTTGTGGACCAGTTTAACATCTGCTTCCAAGAGCCTGTCTAGGTACTCCCCGTTTGCCAATCGGTCTGCGGGCATGCCGGAAATCTCCACCGCGGGCACATTCTCTTCGATTATGGCGTCAAAATAATTCTTGTAGTTTTCCTCGCCCAGGTGTACTGCAGGTAGCATGGTTACGTTACACCAGAATGGTTTGTCTGTGAGTTTCCGCACCTCCCGTATAGCTTTCACAAAATCTTCCTTCTCGGGATACGTGGAGGCGGTAAGGCTGCCTAAGCCTCCGGCATTGGAAACCGCTGCACACAGTTTTGGTACACAAAGTCGGTGCATTCCTCCACAGAGTATGGGATGCTTAATTCCAAATAATTCGGTTATTCGCGTTTTCAAAAAATTATCCTCCTTAAGTGTCCGAAATATGTTATTTTCGAGCATTAAGATGATTATTTACTTTAATAAAAACTAGTATAAAAATAATTATGTTAAATAAGTGTTTTTTCCCAATTCATTTTAGCTAGTTTCTGAATTTTTCATTTTTATTTTTTATACTTTTTATCATAGTGATTATTTACTTGATAGCATTCTCTGTTGAGTTCATTTGCGAATACACATCGCCTTTCTATGTTTTCTTTGGTGGCTTTAATACAACCCCAGCACATCATTTTTCCGGATCCAAATTTTTTACGGGAGTTCTCCGCTCGAATCTCTTCGCATAATTGGAGGGCGATTTCTTTTGGTATTGGTCCTTCCAATGCTCATTCCACCTCTATTAGAATTCCTAAATTTTAATATTTAAAACTTGTTTCATTGGAAATTTTTAGTTATCCTTCTTTTATTAATTTTAGATAAACTATTTTAATGTTGAAGACGTAACCTAAATTAAAGAACTTGAGAGTTTTTCTAAAAGGGAATATTTGAAAATTTTTAACTTGAAGGAGGGCTTATTATGGTTGAGCTTATTGATGGACCTACATTGAAGAAGTGGATTGATTCCGGGAAAAAATGATTATTGCTGATGCTCGGGCATCAGAGGAATTTGAGAAAGCACATATACCGGGGGCGATCTCGCTGCTCATTGCGGAAGTGGAGAAGCGTGCTGCTTCTGTTTTAAAAAAAGGTGTGCCGATTGTGACTTACAGTGAAGATATTAATTGCCCGGCTAAAATAATATTAGCAGAAAGACTAGAAAAATTGGGCTACCAGCCTATCTATGCCTATGAGGGAAGCTATGCTGATTGGGTTGAGCTGGGCTACCCCCTAGAAAAATAGAATTAGTAGCTGCGAGGTTTAAGTCTTGGATACTATCTCCAATTCTTTTCTGCAGAAGTTAAGATGGGCAACTATTGCGTTAATTTTATTAGGTTTTATCATTTACCTCTTCGGCTTTGCTTACGGCTTTTTCGTTGCTTTTACATTCTATTCTGGGGGATTTTGGTATGAGTTAAATTGGCTTCAATTTTTTAGTTTTACGATTTATCCTAGGAGTTACATTATATTTTACAATTCTCCTTGGCCTTATGTTCCCTGGTTCTTCTCTCCCTTAAGTGCTGTTATTATTCTACTCGCTCTCTTTACAGTATTCTTAGCTATTTTGAGCAAGTTTGAATGGTTTTTTCTAACAATGATCTCTAGTTTACTAATCATTTTTATTCAGTTTTCACTGATTTGGGAAATCACTATTAACGGAGATTTGTACTTTTTAGGCTTTCACTTTACAAGCTTGTTGAGTCTATTGGGCAGTCCCCCCTTCTATTTAAATTTTTTAAGCTTCAGTAATCTCCTTTATATCCTTATACCTTCAATCACTTTTGCTGCTGGTTGCTGTATTTTTATGTTTTTGTACTATTTTGATGGGAAGAAATTGTTTTCCGACCTTGCCATTCCCGGTGTTGGTAGAATCGTTTTTATGCGAGGAGAATTTTTTCGATTTTTACTCACAGCTGAATATATGTTGCTATTTTTGATACCTCTATTTCTCGTAGTTGGTCTTATAAAAAAATTTTTGAAATTGAATTCCCCGCTTATCTGTTAATTAATGGCTATAATTTGTATGAGATTTTGTATGTTCTAATAGTTTTTTCAATTGGCTTATACTTATTAGGCCGATATCTGGAAAATCGGTTTCGAAATGAATTGGCGAGAGAATACATACCGATCCTTTCCAGCAAATTGAGGTTCATGAAAAAACCAGTTATTAGTGTAGACGAATTGAGAAAAGATTTGGGTCTCAATAAAGTTTGGAGACTGGTTTTCAAAGATGTTATTAGACGAATGTTGAGACCGGCTAATGTTGAAGGCCTGCTTTACTTCGGTATTTGTTCAAATATTGTGTTCCTCAAAGAGCCTCTAGTTAAACAATTCAAAAAAGATCTAAATAAAAACGATTTCATAGATATATTAGGTAAAGCTTCAGAATTGGAGATTAAACCAGGCGTTCTAAGGGGAATATGTAAAGTTCTCATCAGAGAAGGATTCCTTGGAGAAACTAAAATCTCAAAACATCGCGTCATTAAAATCGCTAAAGATAAAAACGGTTAATGATAAAGGCAATAAAAACAAAATTGAATTAAAATATCCTTTAGAAGCATAAAATTTTTTACAACATCACTAATTTGAGGGAGGCTTAATTGAAATAATTGAAGATAATAAACGATTTTTTGGGATTAAATTTGTAGGCTTTTTATTTATTACTCTAGCAATACTCGCTATTGTAGAATTGACTATTCTATTAATTACATATATTAAAACAAATTCCGAAATTTCCTATTGGGCAGTAACCTTTTGGTTTCTAGGTTTACTGAATATGGAAATATTACCTGCTAGCTCAGGATTCTTTTTTAAGATTTTAATCACTATTCAAACAGGGCATAGTTTTCCCTTTATTGCCATTATTCTGGGCGTTACCACTTTTTTCAACTCTGCTATTGCTAATGGGGTGCTGGATATGAAAATTTATTCTTACACATTCGGTACAAAATTCACAATTTTATATGCTGCTATCAACACAGTCATAGTGTTTTATTACTGGGCTGCCGGCCTACAACCCATAATTTACATTGCCGCTTTAATAAGCGTACTAATTTGCATCATTATCCTATACTATTTCCCAAAACTTATCAAACGCAAATACACTTAATAGCAGTTCAAAACTTATATTCAATAATACACCTCTTTCAATTAGTTAAATGGCATTTTTTAAGATGTGCATTCTCTCCAGCGTTTCCGCATTTCTCTTGACTCTTCAATCTCCTATGCCAATTTTTTAAAATACGGTTTGTTAAAAAAAATTTGCATATTTATAGATTCAACTAGATTATTGCCAGTAAATTCTTGAAAAATTGGAGCAGCTTGCTATGAATCCCAATAAATCGCTCTTAAATAAGATTTTTGTGGCTGATTTTTCCAGTTTTCTTATGAAGGTTT
>NZ_JBRAKS010000158.1:0-8934 GCF_052745115.1 Candidatus Jordarchaeum sp. | reverse complement strand
CACCCAGCGTCCACAACACCATTAATGGGCGAGGGAACAAAAAAAGGTTTTTTATGATTTGTCTAAAAAGCGAAGCTTATGTAGGTTTTTTAAAAAAACCGCTGAAATTCCATGGATATTTAAAAATACTTTTTTTAATCTTAATATTATTGTGAATTTCTTGAGCCAAAGACTGTTTAGTAAAGTAAATTCTGCTTTAAATGATTTTAAGCGTGTTAGGTGTTAATATGAAGACCAAATTTGACGAAGCTGTTTCGGAGTTCGTTCAAGGAGTAGAAGCTCATGGTAGTAAAGACTACAAAGTAGCTTCTAACCACTTTAAAAAGGCCGCAGAGCTCTTCGAACAGCTAAGAGAGGAGGAGCTTGAGGAACAACCCCAAAGTATTGCCATAGGGAATCTCTACCAAGCTCGCGCAAATTATCATCATTCTATCGCGGATTATCTAAACTTCAAAATGCATGAATATGACTCTGCAGTTAATAGCTATGAAAAGGCTATAGCTGATAAAAAAACTGCGATAAAGACTGTAAGAGATTTGATAAAAGAACAATTAGTTACAGATGAAAAACTTCCTTTGGAACTAGAAGCAGAATTATACGGTCTCCAGGCCACAAGATTCGAATGCCTTGCCCAAATTTCTATACAGAATAAAAATCTGGAAAAGGCCGCAGGGTATTTCCAAGAAGCTCGTGAGGAGTTTCAAAATAAAGAAAAGCTCTATGCTAATCTCCAAAATCCCTACGAACAAAAACTTGCTAGAGTTGACAAGATAAAATGCGAGGGTTTGCACTACGAATGTTCTGGTCTTGAATACCTTAAAAAGCAAAAAAATAAGCAAGCTAAAGAGCTATTAACAAAAGCTCAGGAAAGATATCAAGAAGCCGTGAACCTAAACCCTGAATGGCAAGCCCTAAGTCAGGCTCTTGAACGGGTAAATCATGTACTGTTAAAAATATAATATAATTAAACCAAGTACTTTCCCTATTTACTTTATTTGTTTTTAAAAATCTTCTTTTATTCTTGTAAAGTAGCGAACTAGGGCTCCAGCTGCCTTAACCGCTCTTTCTACCTCAGTGTAGACTGGAATATTTGATTCAGACAAGCCACTAATTATTCTTTCATAAGACTCGTTTTCAATTTGGATGCAAGCTGCTATAATGGGCTTTAACCCCTGCTCTGCGGATTTCTTAAAGGCTTTTTTCACATCGAATTCGATTTCTTTCATTATTTCGAGCACTAGGATAATAATGTCTACATTTTCGTCTTTGAGAAGAGTTTCTACCGCAGTCTTGTGTTTGTTTCCTACCTCTACTCCATCAAGATGATTGGGTGGCCAGTAGTCAACGGGATTTACAGTTTTCGCCCGCTCATTCAATACCTTTGATTTCAAAACTTTAACGGTGTCTGCGCTGGGTTCAGCGAGTTTCAACCCGTTTTTCTCCAATGAACGTACAGCCAAATCAATAGCGCCTGAAGAAGGACCGATTATGGCAACCCGATTACCCTGCGTTTTAGGAGAATGTATGAAAATCTTAGCTAGTTCAAATATTTCAGAATAAAAGGATGCGCAGATAGCTCCTGCCTCAAGAAGCTCCTTTCTTTTCTCTTCTGGACAATGCATAACTACGGGCTTCCTTTTGGACACCTCTTTTATGGCGTTTACTATCTCCTCTGTAACTTTCCTAAAATATGCTGTGATAACCTTAGTTGACGAATCCTGGACGAGAAATCTGAGGATCTCCACCTCATTAACATCACAAGTGTTTCCCAAATGGACGATTTTATTAAATCTCAGATCATTTGGCTGCCACCATCCAAGACCTCCCGATAGACCCCCGCTCTGCCCAATGAAGCTTACCTCCCCTGCTTTAAAGCTCCTAACCGGAGTTAGGGCTGTGGCGAACCGCTCTCCAAAATTTATCAGACCTATGGTGTTAGGGCCGATAAGTCTCAAATTATTTTCTTTAGCTATTCGTATAAGCAACTCTTCTCTTTCTTTTCCCTCACCATTGTATTCCGAGAAGCCAGATGACTGCAGGATTATGTGCTTTACTCCCTTTCGTGCCAATTCCTCAACTGCGTCAATCACCAAATCCGAAGATAAAACAACAATTGCGGTTTCCGGAACCTCCGGAAGATCTTTAACATTATTAAATGTCGGAAAGTTCAAAATACTATTTCTTGTAGGGTGAACGAGAAAGACTTTTCCTTTATAACCTAGCTCGACTATGTTTTTTATAATCTGGTTTCCAAACTTTCCGGGATTTCCAGAGGCTCCCAGAATAACAATGCTCTTAGGATTAAAGAAATGTTCAAGACCCATCTTCATCCCCCATACTTAAATGCCTCTAAGACGCTGGAGCATGCTCCGCATCTTACACATCCCGCAAGATTTCTTGAAGGATCAAGATTATATTCAGACAAAATTCTAGCAACCCTTCTATAAAGATTTATCATTCTATTAGAACTTGGTGGGTCACGCTTCTCAAATTCGGTTCCCAGAATTGGTCTAAAGGGAACAAGAAAAGGAATAACTCCCAAATTAGCAACCATCTCCACTCCCTCCAATAAGCTCTGATCATCCTCACCCAGACCCGCAATAATGTAGGTACTAACCTGCGCCTCCCCAAAAAAATCCACAGCTTCCTTCCAAGCCGCTTTATATTCCTCGAAACTGACCTTAGCCTTGCCGGGGCAAACGCTATTCAAAACCTTTCTATCAAAATTTTCGACATGGATACCAACGGTGTCGACTCCAACATCTGCTAATACCTCCAAGTATCCATTCTTAGGAGGCTCCAACTGCACATGAACAGGGACTTGATAATGCCGTTTTAGCTCTTTGGTTGCTTCGGCTAAAAGTTTAGCTCCTCTGTCCATTGTGCCGGGGGTGCCAGTAGTTAATGTGATATGCTTACAAACGCCTTCCTCAATTGCTGCTCCCACCACCTCCACCAAATCTCTGGGGGTTTTTTTCAGGACTGTGGAGCCTAATTTTAGTGAAAGTTCAATTGCACAAAATTTACAACCATTACCAGTTGACCAGTGAACACAGCTCTGAAGAAGAGTTGTGGCCAAACAGTCTTTACCATGGAGAAGTGCAATTTTATACATTGGTTGACCACTTAGTGTTTTTAGAGAGTAAAACTGGGGTGGATTAATTAATTCCACATCAACAATCCTCTCTCCATTTTTAGAGAGAAACCATTTAGACTCAACACTTGTTAGAATAATGTCCGATCTATTCACAAATTGAGGCCATAAGGGAACATTAACCACAGAATCATTAGGTAAAACCAGATATCTGCCCCCCGCTGGGCCGGCTCCCGCTCTCCTGCCCTTTTCGATCCTGTCTTCTGTTTTAACTCCTTTGCACAGAAGTTCTGTTTTTAAGTTGACCAGATCCAATGGGGTTCCCCAGCCTTTTTGTTAACGAAATTTTCGGCAACAAATAAAGTCTCTCTAACCATATATAATTTTTCCCTCCGCATTAACAAAAGATCAATTATCAAGGAAATAGTTTGAGAATAAACCGTCGAGTAAAAAATCTATTAAAAAATGTATAAGAAATCAAGATGCAGACGTGACCAATGCAAAAAATAGAAATACTAAGACTTATTTTTACTATTTGAAACCAAAATCAATTATAAAGAAGGAATTTAAAGTGGTAACAGAAATAAATGAAGATAACTTTAAAGAATTTGTTTCATCAAATAAAATTGTCCTTATAGACTTTTCAGCAACCTGGTGCGCACCCTGTAGAATTCAAGGTAAGGTTCTGGAAGGTATCGAGGCCGAACTTGGAGATAAAGTTGCTATAGCTAAAGTGGATGTTGACCAGAACCCAAATATTGCAAGAGAATACAATATATACGCTGTGCCCTCACTCGTCTTCTTTCGTAATGGAAAACTTGTAGTTTTTAACGAAGAAGGAGAAGAATCTATTGAATTCTTAGAAGAATCCGAGGACCCCTCAATGGAGCTTGCTAAACTGGTCGGAGTTCAGAGCGAAGAAATACTTAAAAAAATTATAGAACTCTTATATTCTGCTAAGGACTAAAAATACTCGCTTAAACACCACGACACAATCCTCTCGACTAGTTGAATAAAGAAAAATCTCGCAAAATTGTTACAAATGTGTCCATTGATCTAGTTAGGTACTACTATAATGTACCTCATCCTTTCTTTGTCCGTGGGTAAATCTTCACACATTTTAAATGTTTGAAAATAGTTTTAAAAAAGGTACTAATAATTGTGATATCTAATTTTTAGGAAATTTGATTTTGGAGGTAGTTTTCTGGTAATTCCAAGGATTCGTAAAATTATTCTAAGCCAAGAGCATGTCAGACTGATGCTTGAAGAAGTTCGTAGAGTCTACCCCCAAGAGGCATGCGGTGTTATAATGGGGCAGTTTGAATCAGATGCAGTAATCGCCCAAGAAGTGGTATTTGCTACCAACGTTGCAGAATCTTCAGTGCGTTTTGTAATAGATGCGGAAGAGCTTTATAGAATACTGGTACGCGCTGAGGATGAGGGTAAGGAAATGGTGGGGATCTTCCACTCTCACCCGACAACCGCTAAACCTTCAGGTGTAGATGAACCTTTTATGGAAATGAATCCTTTAGTCTGGGTTATACTGGGAACTCTAACTGATAGAACCGATATGTCTGCTTATCAATGGTTTGATAATTCCATACATCCTGTAGAGATAGTAACTTATGACCTCAAAAAAGACATTAAAAAATAATTTTCGAATCAAATTCATTAGAATTAAAATTTTTAAATTCCTATTTCTTCTTTTTTATTAATATAGTTTTACGCTAAATGGACGCTATCGCCATCCATTCTTAATAATCCTTTTTTCTCAAGTTCAAGTACCATGCGCCTTACCACTCCTTCCTGTAATCCCATTGTTTTTTTGATGTCCTGTATATTGCTGGATCCATATTTTTTCACTATGAAATAGGGTTTGTAGTTGCTATCATCCATTATTAGGGATTCTAATGACTCTAGTTTAGCATCCTTTTCTTGTAGTTTTTTCTCAACCTCTGTGACTCTTTCCTCACCAAGTCTCAATTCTTGGTTTA
Organism: Candidatus Jordarchaeum sp.; assembly: GCF_052745115.1. NCBI lineage: Archaea > Promethearchaeati > Candidatus Jordarchaeia > Candidatus Jordarchaeales > Candidatus Jordarchaeaceae > Candidatus Jordarchaeum > Candidatus Jordarchaeum sp. The sequence continues at coordinate 3,846 of NZ_JBRAKS010000158.1, read as the reverse complement.
GCGCCTCTATTGTTTCCTCTTTTTTACGGGATTCGTTCTCCAAATCGTTTATCTTTTTTTCAAGGCTGCGTATCTTGAATTGTAATTCCTCCTCTTTAAATCTAAAGCTGTCTGATTCATCTTTAATTTTGTGCTCTACGCTTTCAATTTTACTAATCTGATCATCGGATTGTTTTTGAAGCTGATTTACCAAATCATTTAGTCTCTGGGTTTCTAACTCGTAGGTTTTTTTTATTTGCGCCAATTCGTTTTCGCGCTGTGTTAGGAGTTTTTCTAGTTCCTTGATTCGCAGGCTCTGTTCACTAATAATTTCCCCCTGTTCCACCACCTTCCTCTCAAGTTTGCTTAGGGCCTCTTTCTGAGACTCGGTGAGCTCTTCTTTCTTCCTGTATATGCTCAATCTCATCTCCCCAAGGAAATAGTTAATTGTGGGTCAGTTTTGTCACGGGTTCTTCATCTTTTATCTGTCTGGGACGGTAACATCATTCCCAAGATAAAACTGTTTATAGGCTCTTATTAAGTTCTCTGTTCTAGGTGCTAATTTTGAAAAAATCTTCTAACTCCCTTAATTGTTCCTGAAACACCTAGAACGTTTATTATAAGGGGGAACCCATTTAACTCAGTTATTGTTGCTAGAACGGATTTCATTATGTCAACACTTGTATGTGTACAACGTAAAATTCCGTTTCCCTCTTCAGAGTACTCTATTAACCAGAAATTAGTTCTGCTGCCTCCAACCTCCCCGAAAAGACTAAGAAGCATTCTCCAAAGGCAGTGGACAATATCCTCTTCTGAAAAATTAGCTTCACTAATTATTTTGAACGCTACGTAACGATTTCTGTACAACTTCAAGAGTAGCTCTCCTATTACTATTCATACTTTTTAATTTGAATTTGATCTATGCTCCAAAATTTTTAATGGATTATTGGACAACGCCTCCATAGCTTTATCGTAGGGTACATCCAGCAGTTTTCCCAAAGCGGCTAGACCTCTGGGGGACCTCAATTCGAATTTTGTATGGGCATCGCTTGTTAGAACTAATGAGGCCTGCCCTTTCAGAACAATTTCCACTGTTTTTCTAAGAATACCTAGCGTATTAGCTCTTCTCAGACCCTTGCTTAGCAATATGGGCCTTACTGAGATCTCCACCGCATTTCCGCTACTGTAAACTAGGCCAATGAGTGATTTGTCAACCTGTTTGCACATTTTAACGTCTGGAAAATACAGTAAATCCACGTCTGGATCTCTCGCTGCCCAAACCGCTACCCTCCGATTCAAGCAGGCCACCGCCACTATGTCAACGGTTCTTCTCATCTGATTTAATATCTTCCGGTTCTTTGTAACGCTATCGAAATTCAGATTTACCCGGGAATACGCTTTCAAAGGTAGATGGGAAAGGATTTCTTTGAATTTTACAGAATTGTTTTTTCTAGAGAAGTCTGCGAATCCCAGTCCTGAGAACCCCAAAATTCTTGAAATTTGTGCCATCTCCTCGGGTGATGATTCACCATCTCCCAGATTTGAACTCACATTAATATCCAAATAAACGGTCATTTTTTCATCAATCCATAACCTAAACAACTTTCTTGAACAAGCTCTCTGCTTAGAGGATAAGCAGAAAACTTGATTCTAATTCTGATCACATCTTCGCCATCACTGAGTTTAAGCTCACCCAGAAACGCCTTCTGTTTGTCAAATCGAATATAAAGTGTACCTGAATCGTCGAGTCGCTTGTCAAGTAGTTCAAAAAGCAGCTCCTTGTCCTTCTCATCCATTTTTCCTGATAGTAAACTTAGAAAATCCTCAATATTTTTTTTGTTAGTAATTTTGATTTTTAAAATAATTATCTCGTTACGGTAATGACCGAGAACCTTTTCTTTTTTAACCAGCTTTTCTAAACCGTCTGGTAGAAGAAATAGGAGTGATTTAAACACTTTTTCTGTATCTTCCGTCGCATGTGCAAAGGTTTCCAAATCAACCCAAATCACACGGGCCGAAGACAAATTTTAGGCCCCCTAAAAAACTCTTTATTACTCTCTTCCCTTTCTCACGCTGGGTCTAACCTTTTCTGCCCCTTTTCCCTTGTGACGAAGGCCCCTTGCTTTTCTCGCACTGGAGGTTAAACCTCGAAAAACACGTCTCCGATGGGACTTGTTACAAATCCAGTTTATATTGGGATCGTTCTTAATAACAGGATGATTTGGATCAACCAATATAACCTCAAACCACTTCCAGCGTCCATCCTCTGCAACATAGTACGAGTTTAAAACCTCAAGGTTGGGAAATTTTCTGCTGACGCGTTCTTCCGAGATCCATTGCAAGTTCTTACTCGGAGTCAATTTTTTGAAACCCATTTTTCGGGGTTTTCTACCCATCTTGGGGCGAGTCCTACGCAGAGAGCCACGTCTTACACGGGTTCGTGCAACGATGTAACCCTGTTTGGCTTTATAGCCTAGTCTTCTTGCACGATCCAAGCGTGTAGGATGTTCGACGCGTACTATAACTGGCTGTTTTCGCCACTCCGTTAGTCTTTCACGCCACATGGTCCGCATTTCATCGGCGCCGGATTTTTTCCAAGTTTCAGAAATGTGGCTGTACATACCTTTAACCATTCACATTAGCCTCCCTATTTATGGTTCAGCCTTAAAGGCAACATTCCAGCGGGTAAGCTATAAAATATTATTTATTGTAATCCACGATGAAGAATGGTTACTAATTAATTTTTTGCATTTGCTTTTTAAAGAAATCGATTACCTTCTCGGCAATTATGTTGCTGTTCGCTATCAAAGCTTCTTGAGTGGCCGAGCCGAGATGCGGTGTACAGAGTAAATTTGGCAACTCTGCAAAATGAAGATTACTGGGAGGTTCCTCCTCGTAACAATCGAGTGCTGCTCCTGCAATTTTTCCATTTTTTAAGGCTTCGTAGAGCGCCTTTTCGTCTAGTATTCCTCCACGTGCAACATTCAAAATGTATGCTTTATTCTTCATTAATGATATTTCCTTAGCACCAATCATGTACGCTGTTTCAGGCTGGTAGGGAACATGTAGTGTTATCACATCAGACTCTCTCAGCAGTTTCTCTAAAGCATCTCTCGAGGTTCCCACAAACTCTACCCCCATTTTCTCGGCCTCCAGCCTTCTTTCCTCTAAAATATCATAAGCGAGAATTTTCATCTGGAATACAATTGCCCGTCGAGCGACCTCTTGTCCTATTCTTCCCAGACCAATTATACCGAGTGTTTTTCCCTTGAGTTCACGCCCTTCTAATTCTTTTTTGAGCCATTTTCCTTCTTTCATAGATCTGTCCGCTGTATGAATATTTCTCATTAATGATATCATAGCGCCTATAGTTAACTCCGCCACAGAGATGCTGGAAGCCTCTGGTGAATTAACAACCCGAATTCCTCTTTCCTCAGCAGCCTCCAAATCTACATTATCCAAGCCTACACCGCTCCGGGCAATAAGAGCCAATCTCTTTCCGGCCTCAATAATATCGCGAGTCACCTTTGTTCTACTACGAACAATAAGAGCGTCAAATTCCGATACCCGGGATTTGAGCGCCTCATGAGTGATATCAAAATTAACAATTACCTCTAAACCCGCGTTCTCCATCATTTTGACCGCGCCGGAATGAATTTTATCCGCCACTAACACTCGCTTTTTCATAAGCATCTCCTCAAAAGAGGGCTAGTAACTCTTTAAGATAGAATCCATGTTGGAATTTAAATATTGTTTTTTTAAAATTTTCTTATTTTAGAAAAGGAATGGCAATGTTTTCTGAAACCATAGTTCCAGTTAATAGGAGCTTCTGTCAAGTGCGTTTAACCAATTTTAACTATTTAATTT
>NZ_JBRAKS010000157.1:0-8952 GCF_052745115.1 Candidatus Jordarchaeum sp. | reverse complement strand
CATGGGCATGGGACGAGGCATGGGCATGGGACGAGGCATGGGCATGGGACGAGGCGTTGGAGTATCTACTTCTCCAGTTGCTGAGGGAGTCAAGTATTGTCCCTATTGCGGCGCTCAGACAGCTTCGGATGCTCGTTTCTGTTCGCAGTGTGGTAAGTCTTTGGAATAGGCTCAAAGTATCTTGGGGAGATTATGAGTGACTGAGGCTAAGGCGTCTGCATCCGTATTTCATAAGGAGAGGTTCCCTTCGTCTTTTAGTGTGACTGGTGGTAAAGGGGGTACTGGGAAGTCTACGGTTGCTATTAACCTTGCTGTTTCTTTCATGTTGGATGGTAAGAAGGTATTGCTTGTAGATGCTGATGTGGATTCTCCGAATATTGCGGTGCTTTTGAATGTAGAAAAACGGAACCAGAGAAGAGTTACTGGTTTTCTTCCAGAGTTTGACCCTGAGAAGTGCACTCAGTGTGGTACGTGTGTTGAGTCGTGTCGCGCCCATGCACTTTTACTGCCCGAGGATAGGCCTCCCATGCTGTTTCCTGAGGTTTGCACGGGATGCGAGATATGTAGGTATGTGTGTCCTAGTGACGCTGTAAAAGAGAAATCGAAAACTGTGGGTTATATCTATGATGCTCGCTATGAGAATATTGATATTTTGATAGGAGAGTTGGAGATAAATCAAATGGAAGCAGCACTTATTGTTCAAAAATTAAGAGAAGAGGTGGAAGAGAGACTCGGGAACCAAAGTTATGATGTGGTGATAATAGATACTGCTCCTGGGGCTCACTGCGGTGTTATGAGGGCTATGGAATTCTCAGATATTGCTCTCCCGGTGACTGAGCCTACTCCTCTAGGAGCCCACGATTTGGATTTAATTTTGGAGTTAACCAATATCCTGAACGTTAAACCTTTTGTGGTTCTAAACCGCTCAGGAATAGGGGACGATGAGATAATTAAGAAAGTTTGTGAGAAGTACTCAGTTGAGCTTATTTCTAATATTCCTTTTGATATGGGACTGTTCGAATGCTACGCTAAGAGTATACCGGTCGTAACAGGTAAGCCGGATTCTCCCAGCGCTAAGGCTTTCAAAGAACTTTACGGAAAGATTCGGGATCTGGTGCTGTGTAATGATTGAGATAGTCATTGTTTCTGGTAAGGGAGGAACCGGCAAAACCACCGTAACTTCGTCTCTAGCTTTGCTCGCTAACAAAAATGGTTTTAAAGCGGTTGCAGCAGACACCGACGTGGATGCTCCTAATCTAGCACTACTTTTGAATAGTGAAGTGGTAAGCAAGAAAACTATTCAAGTATCTGAGAAGGCGACTATTGACCGCGAAACGTGCAATGACTGTGGAAAATGTATGGAAGTGTGCAAATTTGACGCCATTAGAAAAAGCGACGAAAGTTACGCGGTTAGTCAACTCTACTGTGAAGGATGTGGACTGTGCGAAATTATTTGTCCTGTTGATGCCATAGATATTAAACCGGTAGATAATGGAGAGATTACTATACTCAAAACCAGTTCCGGTTTTCCAATGGTAATGGGCCATTTGATGATTGGAGAAAGTGGTTCAGGTAAGGTAGTAGCAGAGGTTAAGGAGGAAGCGAGGAAGCTGGCAAAAGAAGTGAATGCAGATCTCTTAATTATCGACGGCCCGCCGGGTTCTGGCTGTGCGGCCATAGCGAGTATTAGTGGAGCCAACTTTGTGGTGACGGTGACCGAACCTACCATGGCTGCTAAGCATGATGTGGATAGAATGATTTCAATTGTCAAACATTTTGGAATTCCATTCGGTATGGTAATAAACAAATTTGACATATTTCCAGAAATGACCTCCGAACTTCGCAGCTATGCTAAAGAAGTGGGGGGGATAATGTTGGGTGAGATTCCGGCGGATGAGAATGTTGTTCGGGCGGTTGTTAATAATAGGTCTATAGTAGAATATGAGCCTTCCAGTCCTGCTGCAAAGGCCCTTGGACGCATATTTGATAATCTGGTTGAAATTTTGAATAGTGGAGGATAGCTCTTGACGAAAAGGTTAACCAAAGAAAATGTTATGAAGGTATACAAAAGAGTTTCCATTATTACTCTGATAGCCCTAGCAGTCGTCACCATCACACAATTTGTGGTAGGAAGACTTACGGGCACCATGGGTATTGTAGCGGATTCGTATAATAACTTGTCTGATTTCTTATCCATAATCATTGTTTTTGTTGGCTTAATGATATCCGAAAAGCCGCCGGATTTCTCTCATCCTTATGGTCATTACAAAGCGGAAAATGTTGCCAGCCTATTTGTTGGCTTTCTAATTATCTTAGCTGGGGCTGGTGCGATGTGGGAATCATTTCACAAATTGTTAAACCCTTCACCCGCTGAGGTAAATATTTTATCCGTAAGCACGATTCTGTTTGCGGTTGCGGTTTCCAAGGGTATTGCGATTTACCAGAAGAGAGTTGGCGAAAAAACTGGCAGTCCCTCTCTGGTGGCAGAAGCTAAACACTTTAATGCGGATGTTTATTTGTCATTATCGCCCTTAGCGGGACTTACCGCGGTTTATGCTGCTTCCCTAATTGTGGATCCAACATCAGATACGCTCAGCTTTTTGGCTCTGATGCAAAACGCTAACTTTTATCAGCAGCTGCTAATTCAGATAGGAACCTATAACATGTATTATGGTTATATGCTGGTCGACCCGCTGGTGGGCATAGGAATATCGTTAATGGTTTTCTGGGTAGGATTTAACGTTTCGAAAAACGCAATCAACGTTCTAGTGGAAAAGGTTCAGTATCCGGAAATGATTGAAGAAATCAAAAAGATTGTAGAAGAGCATCCTCAAGTACAACGTGTAGCTCAAATTAAGGCTAGGAGTGCTGGAAGATATGTGCTGACAGACTTGATTTTAGAATTGAAGCCAGAGATGAAGCTCACAGAAAGTCATTATATTATAGAGGAGGTTCGAAACATTATCCGGAGCGAGTTTCCAAGAGTGGGTTATATTCTAATCGAAACCAGACCCGCAGAAAGGAAAGAAGAAGAAGTTATAGCTTTTCCCACAGATGAAAATAATGGTATTGAAAGTCAGGTTAGCTACCACTTTGGTAAATGTGAAAACTTTGTTCTGGTAAAGTTAAAAGACAAGAAAGTGGTTGGTGTTGAAACGGTTAGTAATCCTGCAAGCAAGAAGGACCACGGTAAGGGTCCCGAATCAGCGGAATTCTTGTATAAAAAGGGAATAACAGCACTAGTGTCCAAGAATATGGGGAAGCCGGCTTTTTACACGCTTAGAAACCTAGGCGTTTTCATATACGAAAGTGAGAAACGACCAGTAAAGGAACTCCTTGACGACTATTTGAATCAAAAATTAAAAATATTGGGTAAACCAACTAATGCTGGACATCCTGAAGATTGAGAAAAAATGATTGTAATAAAGAAATGGTTTAAGAGGTGAAATGTATGGTGAAACTCGTATTTCCTATATCAGAATTTGATCAGGAATATTCTATAATCGCAGACCATTTTGGAAGAGCACCCTTCTTTGCGGTTGTAGAAGTTTCCGAGGATGGAAGGATCATTTCAGTAGAAGCAAAGGAAAATACTAGTGAACATTTTGGCGGAACGGGGCACCCTCCAGAAATAATCGCAGGGTTTAACCCAGATTTTATGGTGGTTAAGGGTATGGGTCCTAGAGCCATCAATATGTTTCAGGAAAGGGGCATAAGAGTGTTCATGTGTGACGCGATTTCAATAGCCGAAGCAGTTAAATTATTCATGAAGGGAAAACTGGGAGACGCCGAACCCTGCGAGGAACACAGACATGGACACGAACACGAATATTAACAAAATGATGAAATTATGGAGGTTTCTAGAATGGAAGACAAAACAAACATAAACGAAAGAAAAATAAATCCTCAGGCTGCCCGTATGCAAGCAATCTTGGATGAGGAGAAAAAAGTTCGGGAAAGAATGGCTAAGGTAAAGCATAAAATAATGGTAATGTCTGGAAAAGGTGGCGTAGGGAAGAGTACGGTAGCAGCTAACTTGGCGGTGGCAATGTCCAAACTGGGCAGTAGGGTAGGAATTTTAGACTCAGATATACACGGACCATCGATACCAAAGATAATGGGTGTAGAAGGACTGCGCCCTAGTGGAGGACCAACAGGTATTTATCCAATACTATCGGGTTATGGTGTAAGAGTTATTTCAATTGAATTGTTTTTAGAAAGTTCTGAGGACCCGGTGATCTGGCGTGGTCCCTTAAAGATGAGTGCCATTAGACAATTCCTGTCGGATGTGGATTGGGGTGAACTGGATTACCTATTTATCGATCTGCCCCCAGGAACCGGCGACGAGCCACTGAGTGTAATGCAACTTCTTCCCAATATGGACGGTACAGTAATTATTACAGCTCCCTCGGATTTATCAAAACATGTGGTCAAAAAAGCCATTAACATGAGTATTAAAATGAATATTCCAGTGATTGGAGTAATAGAAAACATGAGCGGTTTTGTATGCCCTAAATGTGGGGAAAAATATGATCTTCTAGGCTCGGGCGTAGGGAAAGAGATGGCTGAAGAGATGGATGTCAGGTTTTTGGGCCAAATCCCCATCGATCCCGAAATAAGTAAGGACTCGGATATAGGCGTTTCATTCGTAATTGAAAATCCGGATAGAGAATCCTCAAAAATTTTTATGGAGATAGCTCAGAAAATTAGGAATATTGTAGAAAACAAAAAAGATAGGAAAAAGTGAATTAAGAATTGCCGCGTGGAAGAGGTAAATGGAGAAGGGGTAGGTGCGGACGCCCCAAAATACCTAGATGCATAAGTAATCCACCATCAGTGAGTCAACTCTCTCCCACATCTTTATCTAGAGGAGAAGTAGGCTTGGAACCTATAAAAATGTTCTATGATGAATACGAAGTGCTAAGACTTATTGACTACTTGGGTCTAGATCAGGAGGAAGCGGGAAAGAGAATGGGAATATCCCGTGGAACCGTATGGCGACTACTTCAGAGTGCACGCAAAAAATTGGTCAGTACCATTGTTGAGGGGAAAGAACTTCAACTGGTGGAGGATGAAAAAATAGAAACAGAGGTTTAAGGATTTTAACTACAAAAAACTGTTAGAAAAATAGCTTTATTTTTTTGAATTTATCTCTATCGTGACAGAATGTGAAAACCATGCTAGATGAAGTAGAATCGGTGAAAGTCATAACTATAGTTGATAATAACACTCTAAGTAAAGAATTGCAGTCCACTTGGGGGCTTTCATTTTTTGTTTCAGTTACTGTTAAGGATAAGCTTTTCAACATTCTGATGGATACCAGTGGTTCGGTTCCCGCTTTTTTCCATAATATTGATAAACTGGGGATAAAACCTGAGAACATTGACGCTATTTTCATATCACACAGACACGGAGACCATTGCGGAGCCTTACCCCAGGTGCTGCAGACCATTGCCAAGCCGGTAATGGTTTATGTTCCATCTTTTAGATTTTTTGATTCTGATTACCTGCAAAAACTGGGGGGAATACAGGTGGTAGCAGACAGAGCTACGGTTCTATTTCCTGGGGGTATGTCTACCGGGGATGTGGGAGGAGGGTTAAGTGAACACTCTCTGATAGTGAACGTGAAGAATAAAGGATTGATGATAATTACTGGCTGCTCTCATCCAGGAGTAGTGAACATAATTAAGAAGTCTTGTGAGGTTAGTGAGGTTTCAAGAGTGTGTGGAGTTATGGGGGGATTTCATATTTCAGGAAGTGAAGCAAAACATGTAGCAAACTATCTGCGAGAAATTGGGGTGGAGATGGTTTCCCCGGCTCATTGCACCGGGGCGGATGCAAAAGAAATTATTAAACAAACCCTAGGAGAAAAATACGTAACCAATGGATCAGGACTTGTAATTACAATTTAACTGAATTAAACGAGATAAAATCCGAGCAAAAAGAGATTTAAAATATTTTAAAATATTTTATTTGTATGAGATTGACCATTAAAGCCGTTCTGCCGTTTGATTTTGAGTTGAGTGCTAGCATTTTTTCTGAGGGGGATAAACAGATACGTAGGTATGAAAATGGTAAGTTCTACCAGGTTATAAGAATTAACAACAAGCTGGTGCTAATATCAGCAAAGTCTTCTGGGTCTAGAGATGAAATAAAATTATTAGTGGATTTAGAATCAAACGAGGAAATTTCTAATAGGGACAGGAAAAAAATTAGAGAAGTTATTTACACCATATTTAATTTGGAATTGGATCTTGAAAAGTTTTACCAAGATGTAAAAAAAGATAAAATTATGTCAATGTTGACGCAAAAACTCAGAGGTCTGAAAATCCCCACAACCCCCACGGTTTTTGAGGCATTGGTTGACTCGATAATTGAACAACAAATTTCACTAAGAGTAGCACACAGCCTAGAAAGAAAAGTGACCAAAACTTTTGGCGACATTTTAAAAGTGGATGATCAAGTTTACTATGTCTTTCCCACACCACAAAAAATAGCTTCTGCAACAGTAGAACAGCTCCGTGAATGTGGTTTGAGTTATAAAAAAGCAGAGTACATCAGGGATATTGCAAAAATGATTGCAGAAGGGACATTAGATTTAGAGAAATTCAAGGACTATGAGAATATAGATGAGATTATAAATGACCTCAGCAAAATAAGGGGAATTGGGGTTTGGACTGCGGAGCTTACTATGCTTAGGGGAATGCAAAAATTTGAGGCAATACCTGCAGATGATTTAGGTTTAAGGAGAGTCATTTCGCACTATTATTGCAACGATAGGAAAATATCTGGCGAAGAGGCCCGCAGAATTGCCCAGAATTGGGGAAAATGGAAAGGTTTAGCAGCCTTTTATTTAATAACGGCGGAAAGATTGAAGATAGAGATATAAAATTTTAACTATTTATTCAATCTCACAAGTTCATTATTTTAGGACTGTTTTTTTCTCCTACTTGGTAGCTTGCGCATATAGAATTTGTGTCCCTCAAACTCGAGTTCAATGAGCTTGCCCTTTTTAATCAGGTTTTGTACCACGCTCCAATCACTATTTGCCTTTTTTAAAAAATTTTCAAGGGCATCTTCGCGCATCGGATGAACCGAGGTAATGCTCATCAAATCCTCCACAAAATTTTTGGTGAAGGCAAAACTATCTCCTTCATAGCCGATCAGGTATTCAACTCTATCTTCTCCTAGCTTTTCCCTAAATTTTTGATAGGCTAAATTAATAACATGTTCTCTTGCTGGTTTCACCCAATTCTCCGCCGGAGGCCTTGTGGGTATAGCGACGTAAGCTTTTACTGGTTTAAGATTTATTAAAAATTCTGCAACCCGATTAATTTCTTCTTCACTATCATTAACGCCATGAATAAGCATGGTTTCGGTAATGAGATCACCCTCAAACTTATGAGCAAACTGTACCATACCATCCAAAATATCATTATAGTTAAGTGAGCTGTGTGGTCTATCCACTATACGCCAAACATCCTCACTAAGGGCATCTATCTTAAGAGAGACCAAGTCCGCCATAGACAAGTCCCTTCTAACATCAGCTCGATCTATAAGTGAGGCATTAGTTATAACGGCTATCTTTATACCAAGCTCTCCTAGCAGAGAGATTTCCTCACCCAAGGCAATATCTAAAGTGGGCTCCCCATCAGGAACAAAAGTTAAATAATCAGTTTTCTCCCCTCTTTTTTCAGCCTCCTCAACAAGCTCCTGCACCTCTTTAAATATTCGTTCTGGTTTGTAAAAGCTCCGTCGTTCAATCTGCTCTTTTATGGTGCTACCCAACTGGCAGTAGATGCATGAGTATGTACAAATTTTTGCAGGAATATTATTTATACCAAGACTACGCCCCAAACGCCTTGAGGGCACCGGTCCGAAAGCTATAATAAATTTTGCCTCCTTTTAAAGAGTAAATAACATCACCAATTAACATTCTCAAAACGGATATAATTATTTTTCACTCTCATAATTTATAAGAGATTATACAAAATTATTTTTGAAAAGTGGCAATTAAAAGATGCTAATAATTACAATGTGGTTTAATTCTATTTTTGAAGCTTTGAAAGCTCTCTGTTATGTTTTTCCAGTAGTTTGTCCGCAATTTGGTTTATGCTTGTCCTTTTTAGCTCTTTTACTGTGTCGAAGTCAGTGTCATCGCTTATTATTGTTAAGCTTTTGCTCAGCGCTGCACTAGCATGTATTGCATCTCTTGGTTTTAACTCGTATTTCTCCACGAGCTTCTGTGCTTGAAGTAGTGTATTTTCATCAAAGCCTATGAATTTTAGCTTCGGGAATTGTAGCAACATTTTTCCCTTTTCAGCAGCATCTTTGCTTCCAAGTGTTTTTCTGACGACCCATACGAGTTCGTCCCATGTGAGGGTTGAAGTGTAAGCGTTGACCAAACCTTTTTCGACACACGCCAGTATTATCCTTGCTTTTACTGCTTGGGGTATTGTTTTCCCGTAGATTATTGGATAGATTAAGACGTTTGAGTCGAGGTATGACAACGAGCCCCAACCTCTTCCTCGATTAGTTTTTTAATATTTATAGGCTCATTTAGTTTTGGAGAGTGCGTTCTAGTAAAGTAGTCGGTGAAAGATTCTTCTTCATATTCCGGCTTTGCCCTTCTTAAGACCACTTCATCCCCCTTCATCTCTATAACCACCTCGCTTCCTTCTCGCAAACCTAACGCGTCCCTTATATCCTTGGGGATAACTACTTGGCCTTTTGGTCCGATGACCCGCTTACAAATCAAAGTATCACCAAAAGTTATACAGTATAACCAATATTTATACTTAACTCTGATCCTTAATAAGATCACTGGATTAGCTAGAAACTCTGAATTTAAACATAATATATTTAGTGAAAATTCCCAGAACATTGGCTTATTATTAATTGGGTTTTGATTCTAAACTTTGAAAACTTCAAAAGTTTTATAAACTATAATAT
>NZ_JBRAKS010000156.1:0-8969 GCF_052745115.1 Candidatus Jordarchaeum sp. | reverse complement strand
TCATAGAAGAGAACAAAAAACTATACAACAGGAGCTTTGTCTGAACATATGGTTTCTTCACAGTCAAAATGATTCAAAAACTTCGCTAAATACTATAGTATTTTTCAATTTTGATTTTTATGTCTGGTTAATCGAAACGCTTATCACATTATATATACAATAATAATTTGTATGCGAGAACGCTTTTAGAAACTAATTATCAAAATATGTTTTAAAGAAAGCTTGAAAATTTTATTCGATTTAAATTACTTTATAGTAAGGAGTAGGGAGCGTGTAATTTTGTCTGGAGAAGCTGAAAGGATTGTTTCTGATGCCAAAAATAAGGCTGATTCTATTTTGGAAGTTGCCAAGAAGGAAGCAGAGAACATTGTTTTAAGGGCTAAGGAAGTGGCTGGCGAGGTTAGGCGAGAACGTGAAAAGACGGTTCGAAGGATTGTTAGAAATCTTCTTATTAACAATGTGGACGAGGTTTTGAAGGGTTTAATTTCCCTAACTGATTTGGATGTTCAACAGATATTTGTGGAAACTGAGAAAATAGTGAATGCTTACAAAGGTCATGATTCCATCGATAAGTTACCAGTGATTATAAGATGCTCCAAATGCAGCACAGAGTTCTTTTTGGATTCTGAGATAGAAGAGGAATTGGTTGAAACAGAGAGGCAGGTTTTTGGTTCCTTTGCTTGTCCTAATTGCAATGCATTGTCTAAGTATGAATTTACTCAGGGCAAGGTTGTAGGCACTATGGAAAGAGGTTTACCGGAGAATAAATGTTTAGGTTTTAAATCTAGTGACCTCAGGAAAAGGGTTGAAGAACTTTTAACTCCTCTTTTTAATGAGGTTGTTAAATTCGGTGAGACAAGACATTCTATCATGGCAATACCGCTAGTTGATAAGTGCAGAATAATACTAAGACATATAGCCAAGAAGAAGAGTGATGAGGAAAAGTGGGAAACTGAATGGAATAGCCGCTTGAAAGCCGAGATAAATACTGCCAATGTCTGCAATATTAAAGGAGAAATAAATTTTCAAAGTAAACGAGAGAGCGCAATTGGACCAATAACATACGGTCTGCCGTTAAGAATAGAAAAGTCTCACGTTTTATCAAGAGAAGATCTTGATACTTTTGCTGGTTCATTGGCAAATATCTTTTCTGAAATTAATAAAGAGGCTACACTTAATGTGCTTAGTTTATTGGAACAAGCTCCACTGGTTTTAGAGTGGATGAGGCCTTTGAAGCGGGTAATGGCTTTTGCGCCTTCGGAAGAAATGGCTCCTTTGGTGTCTGAGTTAGAGGAAAAAATCAAAGAGAGAAAGGAAAAAAAGGAGAAAGAACCACTACGTATTTGATATATTCTACATCATAAGTTTTTCAATAGTCTTCTCCAATATTTTTGCGGTATCTAAAAACTGTTTTATAGAGATTTTTTCGTGATTCGTGTGGTCTAAGCGGGGGTCACCGGGACCGTAAGTAACCGCCAAGGTTTTTATGCTGTTTCCGTAGATGTTCATATCACCGGTTCCCGTTTTTTTAATTAAGCGGGCGTCTTTCCCTGTGATCTCTTTTATTGAGTCCATCAGAGCATCGATTAATAGAGATTTTTTTTCAGACTCGTAAGGTTCGGTTGCGTCAATCACTCTAGTTGAGCACTCAACATCTGGAGTTGATTTGCAATATTCTTGGACTACGTGGTATATTATTTTATAGGTAGTATTGCAACTCATTTTGGGTGGTATTCTAACTCTTATCTCTGTTGCGCTTTGACTGTCTGTGCCATTTAATCGACCTATTGATAAGTCTACTGTATGATATTTTGAATTGGATTGATATTTTCCTAATTCTTCCTTTATTTTGAGCCATATTGATATTAGTTCTTCACTAGCGTTTCGTACAGTGGGATTAGCCGGATGGCCTGGTTCCGTTTTGATTTCCAATTCGATGCTTAAACTTCCTTTGTATCCTATCACAATAAAATTGGTATTGCAGGGCTCTCCAAAAATCGCATAATCTGCCTTTAATCCCTTATCTATTATGTTTTTTACTCCGATGGATGTTCCTTCTTCTTGTACAGCTCCCACCACTAATATAGTGCCCCTAATTTTCTTATTCACAAATTTTGAAGCGGCAAGTATCAGAACCGCAAGGGGTGATTTGGCATCGCAAGCTCCTCGACCTGTTAATTCACCTTTAATAATCTGGACTGGTAGTTCTCCGGGAACAGTATCCATATGGCCACAGAGCAGTAGAATAGGTTCTCCCTCACCAATTCTACCTATAACATTTCCAACTTCATCTATTTCCGCATTGAAACCCATTTTATTCATTTGGTTAAGAAGAAAATTGGCGAGTTCAGCTTCTTGTCCCGATGGACTATAAATTTCAAGCATTCTTTTTAGAAAATCTTGCGGCTCCATTCTTCAGGTCTCCAATACCTCCGCCAAAATCGCCGCTGTTTTATTAACTTGTTCTTTTTCAATAACTAGTGGAGGCAGTAATCTTATGGTGGTTAGTCCTGAAGTTAAAACTAGCAATCCCTTTTCCAAAGATTTTAAAATATAATCTTTGACTTTGAAGCGTATATCTATCCCAATCATTAGGCCTAGTCCCCTTATCTCTCTAATAATCTGAGAGTTCTCTTTTATTGCTTCCAATTTTTCTTTTAAATATGATCCTAGTTGCTTGGATCTTTGGGGGAGTTTTTCTTCTATTATGACATCTATTGTAGCTTTTGCGGCAGCGCATGCAAGGGGGTTTCCGCCGAAGGTTGAGGCGTGTTCACTTTCCTTAAGTGAATTCATAACCTCCTCTTTGGCTACTGTGGCTCCCATAGGCACACCTCCTGCTATTCCCTTAGCCATGGTCATCACATCTGGTGCTACTTTCCAGTGCATACATGCAAACATTTCACCGGTTCTACCGAATCCAGTCTGAACCTCATCGAATATGAGTAGAACGTTATTTTCATCGCAGATTTCTCTTAATTCTTTCAAGTAACTTTCTGGTGCTGGGTTAACTCCTGCTTCTCCTTGTACTGGTTCCACCATTACCGCCGCCGTGTTCTCATTAATGGCTTCGCGAACCGCATCTGCGTCCCCAAATTTAACATGAGTAAATCCTGGAACTAGTGGTTCAAATGCTTCTCGATACCTTTTTTCCCAAGTGGCGGAGAGTGCTCCCAGAGTCCGCCCATGGAATCCCTTCACCGTGGCTATAATTTCTTTCTTTCCAGTATATTTTCGGGCGAGTTTTAGGGCGCATTCCACGGCTTCTGTTCCACTATTTGAAAGAAAAGTCCGCGTTAGGCCTTTAGGAACTATTTTGGCAATTTTTTCTACTACTTCTGCTCTGGCATCATTATATAGTATACCCGAGCAGCTTATGAGTTTCTCAGCCTGCATTTTTATGGCTTCTACGATTTTAGGGTGGCAGTGTCCAGTAATATTTACTCCGTGGCCAGCAACACAGTCTATATATTCTCTGCCTTCTGTGTCCCAAACTAGGGCTCCTTTTCCTCTCACAATTACTACTGGTCTTTTGGCGTAGGTTTGGGCCTCAAAAGTGTCTTCCAGATGGATATATTTTAACGCGTCACTCGGCTGATTCATATGCGATCACCGTGCAGTTTTTTTCTTCTAAAGCGTTGAGAAGGGGGTGTTCTCCGATTCCGGAAGCTATTACCACCTCTGGTACTCCTTCTTGTAATGCTTCTAACGCTGCAAAGATTTTTCTCCTCATTCCGGGACCTACTTTCTCCATGGTTTGTTTCGCCTCTGGCACGTTTAATTTTTTTATCACTTTTTCGTTATCGAGGACTCCCGGTACATCGGTCATATCCAATAGTTTGTCGGCTTTGATGGCCCCGGCAATACTTGCGGCTGCCCGGTCTCCATCCACGTTTAGGTTTTCTCCTTCCTTTCCGATTGCTACTGCTCCAATAACTGGAACATATCTCGCATTTAGTAATAATTCTAGGAGTTTGGAATTTACTTCTACAACCTTTCCGGTGTAATCACCTTCGATTAAAAGTATCTTGTTTCCCTCTTTTACTTTGATGCGTGGTTTTCTTTCTGCCACTAATAGACCTCCGTCAATTCCGGAGAGGCCTAGGCTGTTAACTCCTTCCTTTAGTAAAATGGCAACTAGTTTTTTATTCACTGTGCCTCCTATGACCATAGTGTAGATGTTAGCGGTTTCAGCATCTGTGTATCTACTTCTAAAACCGGTGGGGGAGGTTACAAATTTTTGCTCTTTGCCAAGTTTTTCTGCAATTTCTGTTACAACCTTTGCCCCCCCGTGCACAATGACTATTTGGTGCTCTTTACTCAATTCTTTTACGTCTCGTGCTAGGGGTGATAAATTCTCATCGAGAAGGCTGCCGCCAATTTTTATTACTATTCTCATTTAACCGCATCCTTAATAGGGATGAATTCCTGGAAATTTTAAACCAGTGGTTTCATCTATTCCTTCCATTAGGTTCATACACTGAACCGCTTGTCCTGCAGCGCCCTTAATCAGATTATCTAGGGCCGAAAGCACCACTACTCGTGGCATGTGTTCATCTATTTCGAACCCTATATCACAATAATTGGTGCCTACAATGACTTTGGGATCGGGTAGTCTGTAGATGCCTGTTTTCTGCTTAATAATTCTTATAAAAGGTTCATCATTGTAAAATTCTCGGAAAAGACCCCAGACCTCCTTTTCAGTAAGTTCTTTTTCCAGAAACAGGTGTATGGTTGTTAGAATACCTCTCACCATATCTACTGCGTGGGCTGAGAATGCTATCTTAACTTGCTTTCCGGCTACTTCACTGAGCTCCTGCTCCATCTCGGCTGTGTGTCTATGGTTAGTTGCCTTATAAGGTCTAACAATGTTTGCCCTTTCGGGATGGTGAGTGGAAAGTGAAAACTCTCTACCGGATGCTGAGGATCCCACCTTTGAATCAATTACTATTCTCTCCAAGTCGACAGCCCCGCTTCCAATCATTGGAGCTGCTCCTAGTATAGCGCTTGAAGCCAGACATCCAGGGCAGGAAACCAAATTTGCTTTCTTAATTTCTTCTTTATGAAGTTCAGATATTCCATAGATAGATTTACCCAGAAGTTCAGGATGTTCATGCTTACCATAGTAGTACTCATAGGTTTCTAGATTTTTTATCCGAAAATCAGCGCTCAAATCTATGATCTTTACTCCGGTTTCAAGTAGTTGGGGCACTATGTTCATAGATGCTCTATGGGGCACACCGAGAAAAATATAATCACACCTGTCGGAAATCTTGTTCACATTGAATTCCTCAAATTTTATTTGAGTAATGCCTCTCAGGTTTGGATGTACACTGCTCAAATATTTTCCAGAAAACTGTCTGGAAGTTACACAAGTTAACTCGGCTTTAGGGTGAAAGAGCAACAGTCTTACTAGATCTCCACCCGTATATCCCGAAGCTCCAATAACTCCAGTTCTCATTTCAACATCTCCAAACAATAATCTATTAGCATACTTGGAATATCCACACCCGTTAAAGGTACAGTGGTATGGTACTCCATTGTGTGATTAACTTCATTAACAAGCATACCCTTTGGGGTTTCTAATAAATCAACTCCATATACACCTTCTCCAATAGCCTTTGCAGCCTTTAAACTCATCTCTTCAATTTCCGGGGTTACCGGACACACTTCGGCCCTTCCTCCAAGGGCAGTGTTGGTTCGCCACTCACCCTGCCCCGCGATACGGTATATTGCAGTGATGACCTTATCGCCAATAACAAAGCTTCTGATATCCCGATTACCAGTCTTTTCTACATATTCTTGAATATAATAAATCTGGTAAAGAGCTCCCATGGACTCTCTACTTTCTAGTATAGCCTTAGCAGATTGAGGATCCCTTAATGGTGCTATGAGTCTTCCCCAACTTCCAAACACCGGTTTAATCACCGCAGGATACTTTAACTCGTCTAAAACTTTAAGAGCGGCATCAATATCAAAAGCTATAAACGTTCTGGGGCTGGGAATACCCGCCTTTCTCAGGGATAGGGTGGTGAGAAGCTTATCCGCACAGACACTTGACACTGCATAGGAATTAACTACCGGGTAACCCTTGCTCTCCAAAATTTTTGTAATGTAAAGTCCTTTGAATGTACTCACTGCACGCTGAAGATAAATATCCGCTTGCGGTATATTATCAAGATCCCCTGTGGCATCTAAAAAAATACTTTTTTCATCAATAACTATGAGTTTAACGTCCTTTTTACTCGAAGCCTGAATTAGAGCTTTTTCATCCCATCTCACTCGATCGCTTATCATACCAATGGTTTTCACTTCATTCGCCCCAATCCTCGCCCTCGATCTCTGCGATCTTTAGCTCAACTTTATTCTTTTCTAAGCTTACCACTTCAAGCTCGGATCCGCAGTCAGGGCATTCAACTATTTCTCTTATTACCGGATCTTGGAGATCTAAATCAGCACCACATTCTGGACATTTAGCCTTGACCATAGTTAAATCACCTCCATAGCCCTTATTTGCACTTTTACATCGGCTGGCTGCGATAAATGCTTAGATTCAAAACTCCTAAACATATTACCGAGAAAATTGAAATTCATTTCCAAGTTTTCTAACACTTAATCTGTCCTTCTTCAAACATTATATTTTGAATATACGCTTTATAAGTGTGGGATATAAAAGATTTTCTTAAATAATTTTTCCCATTTTAAAAAATTAAGCACTATTAAACCCCCAATAATTTTATATATAACTGTATTACCAACAAAAGTAAAATAATATAAGATAATAATTTAAACTTCTTCTATGGATTATACCTAAACAATTTTAGGAAGTAACTCTGCATGAAAATCGACAAAGAACTGTGCGGAATATGCATGTGTTGTGCATGTGTATGCCCAAGAAATGCTGTAAGTATCACAGAGCACGAAGCATTAGTGGACAACAATATCTGCAACAATTGTGGAATCTGCTTTAAAGTATGCCCTGTGGGAGCAATAATCATTGAAGAAAAAGCATCATAAGACTCTTATTCTACAACAGAAATAGTAAAAACTCAATAGAACTATTATAAACTGTTTAGAACTTTTAAAAATAATCTAAAAAATAATCAAGACTCTTTCCAATTATTCAAATTGTATGGTAAAAAAAGATAAATATGCATATATTTTTCCCATCTGTAAAGCGATACCCATAGCTGAACCATTTCCTATTATTTGAAGGTGTGATTAATGGAACTAAAAACCGATATATTAATTGTTGGTGCAGGTCCCGGGGGCACCGCTACAGCAATATCCGCTCTCAAAAAAGGCGGCAAAGTGCTAATAGTAGACCGAAAAACAAATGTAGGAGTTCCTGTGCAATGCGGAGAAGCGATTGGAAAAACGGGCCCTGGAATAGCTGAAATTGAAATACCTGAGATCGCAATATTAAATCCGATTCGGGGTTTCCGTATTTACAGTCCCAATCTCACCAAGGTTGACTACGCAAAGCCGGAACCAGACGGCTACATCATTGACCGCCGAATATTTGACAAAGAACTCCTGGCAAAAGCGTGCGAAATGGGAGCTGAAGCATTGGTGGGGACAAACGTGACCGAACTACTCTACAAAAAAGATCAAATCAAAGGAGTGGTCGCCAGTAGATTCGGTCAAAAAATAGAAATCGCGGCTGAAGTAATAGTTGGCGCAGATGGAGTAAACAGTACTATAGCTAAACTCTCAGGTCTCAGAAAAAATATTAAACTTAAAGACATAGAAAGCTGCGCTCAATTCGAAATGGTCAACGTAAAAATAGACGATGTTGATCTCCTTGAATTCTACCTCGGAAAACAAGTCTCACCCCGAGGATACGTGTGGGTTTTCCCCAAGAGTGAAAACCGCGCCAACATCGGTCTCGGAATTGGAGGAGGAATGGGTGAAAAAACCGCCCTAGAATATCTAAACGACTTTATAAAACACAATTCCCGAGGCAAAGAAATCTGCAAAAACGCCAAAGTCATAGAATTCCGAGTGGGAGCCCTACCCATGGGAGGCCCCAACCCTAAAAATATACTAGACAACCTAATCCTGGTGGGCGACGCCGCAGGACAAGTTCACCCCATAACTGGCGGGGGGATGGGATATGCCATAGTCTGCGGGAGCATAGCTGGAGAGGTGGCGGTGGATGCCATTACTGAAGAAGACACCAGTGAAGAAGCTCTATCCCTGTATGAAGCCCTATGGCGTGAAAAGTATGGAAAAGAATTTGAACAAATGCTCAATTTACAAAAACTATTGACAGAGGCTGAAGACAGCCTATTGGATAAACTGGCCCAAATACTCAGCGGACAAAACGTGGTCGAACTCACTGCCGGGAAAAAAATTGGGATTTTCTTAAAAGCAGCAGCAAAACGTGACAAACAACTCCTAAACCTACTTAACCAACTCCGAAACCTACAACTAGTACAATAAAACATAAACAACCATTAAGAAAAACTGTAAATAAAATTAAATAAAAATGGGAAGTGTGAAATTGCCGATAATTACATTTAAAGAGTTTCAAAAAATGGATCTGAGAATCGGGAAAGTAATAAAAGCGGAAAAAGTGCCAAACACGAAAAAACTCATACGAATGGCAGTAGAAATAGGGGAAGGGGAAATAAGACAAATCGTAGCCGGTATGGCAGAACACCTAAGACCCGAAAAGCTCCAAAACAAAAACGTGGTTGTGCTGGTAAACTTGGAACCTAAAGAATTCATGGGACTAGAATCTAGAGGAATGATACTAGCAGCAGACCTAGACGGAAAACCTATACTCATAACACCGGAAGAAGATGTTCCCCCTGGCACAAAAATTAGGTAATAATCTTAAACTAGCACAGTAAGCCTCTAAACCTTGGAGAATAGGGTTATACTCTATGTAGAAATTCATAGAATTACATAGAGTTGGGGCTTCACAGTATCATGCGGCGGCCTCGCGAGTTCATCAGCCGCCC
>NZ_JBRAKS010000155.1:0-8982 GCF_052745115.1 Candidatus Jordarchaeum sp. | reverse complement strand
AAACCTTCATAAGAAAACTGGAAAAATCAGCCACAAAAATCTTATTTAAGAGCGTACTTATTTTAATCAGAGAGATATGATGGAATATAGTGTTTAGGTTGAATTAATCACACTTATTGAAGTGCTTTTAATGAGGATAGTTGATAGTACCATTGAAGCCTTCTTTAAGGAGAGGGTTAATAAATTTCTCACCGTTGCGGAGGTAAATAGAACTAGTGTACCATGCTTTCTGCCAGACCCAGGCAGATTGGAGGAGTTACTTTATCCTGGTGTGAAGGTACTTCTTGCGGATAGGACTAAAAAGTACAGGAAGACCCGTTACGATCTGATTGCGGTTTATCATAATGGCCAGTTGATATCTTTGGATTCTCGAATACCAAATAAGTTGATATTTGAAGCCTTAAAAAACAAGAGATTAGACGAGTTCAAAGAATATTTGACTATTATTCCAGAGTACAAATTCTATGATAGTAGAATTGATTTTATGTTGGATAACGGAGACAAAAAGTGTTTACTAGAAGTTAAATCGTGTACTACGGTCATTAACGGTGTAGCATTGTTTCCTAGCGCTCCCACTCTTCGAGGCCGGAGACATCTGATCGAGCTTATGAAGGCATTTGAGGAGGGTTACAGGAGCTGTATTCTTTTCGTGGTGCAGAGAACAGATGCTAAGGTTCTACGTCCCTATGATTTAATCGATCAAAAATTCGGTGAAATACTAAGAAAGGCATATAACCAAGGTGTAGAGGTTTACGCATATTTTTCAGAATTTGTGGGAAAAGAAATAACTATTCGGGGAAAAATTCCAGTAGATTTAACTTTATGATAAAAAAAGGAGAAATTTTGGGTGGCGTTTAGATTTCGAATATTCTCCCTATACATTCGGGATTATCGAATTTTTCTAGCCTATAGTCGAAGTGTTTCTTTGTAATGATTTCTAGACTAGCGGCGTTATCTATCAGATTTACGCATTCCGAGCCTCCGACCATGCGTGATATTCCCTCCTTCACGAAGGCTCTGCAGGCATCCTTGAAAGGACAGTCAGGTACTACCATGGTTACACCATTGTTTTCTTCTCTGATGAAGCGCATTGGAATAGTTGTTTTAGCAGCCTTTCCTATTTCCGAAGACTTCTCAATAGCTTCTAATGCGTCTTCTGTGGTTCCGATTACGCTGTTCAGCAGGCTACTGCTCTCAAGTATGGCTTTCATGGCGCTGTAGGCTGCTCTTTTAGCTCCTGACGCGGTGGAGCCTTGGAGTTTGCTTTCTGCTTTGGCTATGCCGTAGATTAGGGAGTTGTATCCGTTAGGGTACTTGCCGAGATTTGTTATGATGTAGTTGGAAACATCCTCTAATCCCCGGATATTTTCGGGCGGTTTTTCGTTTAGCTTCTCCGCCTCGAACTCAAGTGCGTGCTCTGAAACCATTCGTGTGAAGATAGGCCCAAATAGCTTCTCAGTTTCCTCGACCGCAAATTTTATGAAAAAAACAGCGTTCTGGTCATTGAACTCGCCATCCAAAGTAAATTCATTTTCACCATCAGGCATAAAAAGCTCACCTTCTATTTTGAAGTAAATATTCCCTCATTTTCATGTTGTTGGTCATAGATTATAGTGTAATAAGTGTGTTATATATTTTTTGAGTTTAAAAATTAGCTAGAAAACCATTCTGCTCAAAATTATTTTTTTCTTTGGAGATAATTTTCATGCACAAAATTATTTAGTAGGGGGTTGTTAGGTTTGGAATGTGAGATTGTCTAGGTGATACTAAATGAAGAAATTCGATTTTCACACACATACCTGCTGTTCTAAGCACTGGATCTGGGGCGTAGACGGCTTAAGCACACCGAGAGAAATTGTGGAAACAGCTATCAGCCGAGGATTGGACGGAGTTGCGGTTTCCGATCACAACACCACTAGAGGCGGCTTACTCGCCGCAAAAATCGCTAGAAAAATCGATAAGAATTTCCTGGTAATACCCAGCATAGAGGTGAAGTCCAAGAGCGGAGATGTCCTCGCAATAGGTGTGCTAGAAGAATTAACCATTAAGAGCAGATCCTTGACCGCCGCAGAAGCCGTGGAACAGATGAGAGAGAAAGGTGCGGTAATAATTGCGCCCCACCCCTATGGCAGAGAGGGACTGGGCTCACTTGTGGAGAAGTTAAGATTTGATGCACTTGAGGGTTTTAACGCCCATATTCTCTCACGCTACAATAGGAAGGCAAAGGAATTAGCCAAGAGATTGAAGTTACCAATGGTGGCAAGCAGCGACGCCCACATCGCAGAAGAAGTGGCAAACGGGATAACCGGCTTAGATATTAATGAACTCTCCATAGACGCGGTGAAGGACGCCATAAGAAGGGAAAAAACAAAAATTATTCAGGAAAAGCATACAAAAAGCATGGGCCGCATCTATTCCAAAAAAATAGGCTTACTATTTCATGTTACAAAACGCCCCCCATGTGATGAAATCTGAAAAGCTTTTGCTGGCGATTATATGAAAAAAATGGATCTGCACATTCACACCACCTGTTCCCAAAACCGGATTTGGGGGCCAGATGCGGTAAGTACTCCAAGACAAGTGGTTAAAACAGCAATCAGGAAGGGGTTATCCGGCATAGCGGTGACAGATCACGACACAGTGAAAGGGGGCTTAGTGGCTTCAAAAATAGCAAAAAAACTAGATAAGGATTTTCTAGTAATACCAGGTATCGAGGTTAAATGCAAAAACGGAGACATTATCGCACTAGGATTAAAAAATAACCCCAAGGGCCATATGGGTAACTTTACCGCTATTGAAACTGTGGAAATACTAAGGGACATGGGTGCTCTGGTTGTTGCTCCCCACCCTTTCGGTTGGGGAGGAGTTGGAAAACATTTGGATAATGCGGATTTTGACGCAGTTGAGGGATTTAACGCCAGTCAATTGAAATGTGTTAACACCAGAGCAAAGATGGCCGCCCATAGATTGGGGTTACCCATGGTAGCGGGTAGCGACGCCCATTACCATAGGAATGTTGGGAACGGTGTAACAGCAGTAGACTGTAATCAGAATAATGTAGATTCAATATTAGCAGCAATTAGTAAGGGAAAAGTAAAAATCTATCAAGAAAAGCGAACAAAGAACAGAGTGATAGTATACAGTTTTAGAATGGCAGCATTTTTAAAAACCATTCTTGGCAAACCTCCCATCTGCAATGAATATTAAAAAATCAACATTAACAAAAAAAATGGTGAGGGCATTCAAATCAGAATCTTCAGACTTTTTCATTCTCGCAGCCTCCCATAAAAAGCCTTTACTAAAATTTAAATACATTCATATTAATTATATTATACAAACTGGTAACAATTTTTTTAAAAAATTCTAAGACCAACAACACAAAAAGCAAAATAAACCTTCTAAATCTCTGGAAGGTGGGACTCTTATGTCTCTGAAAAACGAAATTATTGTCGATACAGTGCCCGATAGCCAAATCAGCGTAATCTTTGTAAAAAGTGCAATAGAAGAAAACGAAAAAATATACGGACCCATTTTCACTCGGATAGCATCAGAACACGCACTACAATTCGAAGCAGAAAAACTGATGGATAAGCCTCCAGAAAACATCCAAAACCTACAGGAAGTAACCAACTACATCATAAACAACTTGGACAAATATCCCAACGGATACTGCGCCCTAATGTACGGAATCGCTAAAGCAGAGAGTAAACTCCAGGGCTCCACCGGGGCTGGATCCAAAAGATCTGCCTTCAGCGCCATGAAATCCATAATAGAGTCAAGCGGCATGCTAAACAGTGTAATCGGAACCACAGGAGACTTATTCGAAGCCCTAGACAAATTCGAAGAAATAGGAAAAATGGTCAAAACAGCCATCCCACTACGCTTCATAAGAGGAGAAAACAACGAAGTAACCATGGTGTCCAAAAACTGCCCCTACAAGGACGCCTGCAGAGCCTTCATAAACGAAGGAATAGGACGCCTAGTCGGAGGCCAGGAATGCATAAATATAATATGCCACGCAGCCGTCGCAGAAATCATCACAAAAAAAAGATTCGACTACAAACTATACGAATTCGACAAACCAGAATGCAGAGGAAAAATATTCGAAGTCTAAAAAACACCGTTGCTCTGCAATATTTTTTCATTTTTTTAAAAATTGGGATTTTTATAGCGGATATTACAAAAATTGAAGAGCGATAGTTAGGAACTTAAAAAAAATAAGATCTCCTAAACTATCTACTAATTTCTAATGATAGAATTTTAAAAAAATTTATAATATAACAAAGCAATAAAAAGCAATAAAACAGAAATTCGAAATACGAATAGAAAGGAGTAAGATGGAGGTAAAATAAAAATGGCTCAAAAATGGAGAATGGTAACTACGACAACTGACGTAGCTGACTGGTATAGTGGCTTTATTCCTGCGGCTCTTAGAGCTACGGCTGAGGGTAAAATTCCGGAGACCGTTGCATTTTATTATTTGGATAAACCAGCGATTTTTCTACAGCGTTACTGCGATGTTTTGAGGGATATTAACTATGATGTTGCGGTCAAGAATGGTATAAAGATTACTAGGGGCATTGTGGCTGGTGGTGGTGTGATTTATGCGGAGCCTGGCTCTGAGCCTTTTGTGGGTTTGGTTTGGAACAAAGATAAGCATCCAGAATTGCCGCCGTCACCAGATTTGGTGCTAATGAAAATATTGGGCGCGGGTGCGGATGTTATTAGCGAGAGGTATAAGATTCCGGTACGCTACCGCCCGCTGAACGATATGGAGATCTGGGACCCTGATAAGAAGGTTTGGAGAAAGTTTATGGGCTGTGGCTCCTCGGGACTTTTCAACGCGATGGGGTTTGCCTGGTTTCCGAATTGTGTTAAGCCTACTGATATGATGGCTAAGGTGTTGGTTTCTCCGGCGGAGAAGTTTGCGGATAAGGTTCTTAAGGATGTGATGGAGAGAAGTTGGAATCTTGAGGAGGCGGGTGTGTATCCGGATGGCTTGGAGCAGATAGATGAGATTAGGCAGGACTGGATTGAGATTACTCTGGAGACCTTTAAGAAGGCTTTCGGCATTGACGTTGAGGAAGGAGAGTGGCTAGATTTAGAGTTACAGTACGTGAAAGAGTTTACGACCATGTTCCATTCGGAGCAGCATATTTTTGCTCGGTCTGCGGAGAAGAAGTTTGAGGAGATTCCTCCAGGCACTAATCTGGGAAAAGCGTTTCTGAAGATTTCGGGAGGACCTTTGATTAGGGCTTATGTTTTACGAGAGGGAGATACTATTAAGGACGTGATGTTTACGGGAACGTTGCAGATGGCTCCAGGGGATGCTTTAGAAAAATTGGAAAAAGAGCTTATCGGTTTGAAGATCGATAAGAAAGCGATAACAGAAAAGGTTCAGTGGATGTTCCAGAAGGACGGCATGTATCCAGGCGGTGTTCAGATAGGTATGTTAGAGGCCTCTCAGCTCGTAGACATTATTATGCAAGCAAGTAAGCAAAGTTATGAAGATCAATAAGACAAAAATATGCGAATATTTATTTGGTCTCAACCACTTTTTTATTCTTTTTTATTTCAAAAACTTTAGAAATTTTGTATATACTATTTTTCTATTTTTCTAGGGTGATGTTATTAGGTGCATTCCGGGGCCTGGTGACCAATCGTTTGGTGCTACTAGTATGTGGGCCCAGTTTCTTTCTTTGAGCCCGCTTTCTTCTTTCCATTTCAGGGTTAGGGTGTATGATTTGAGTTCGGCTTCAGGGGGTGTGGTGAAGGTTATGGTGATGATTTTTTTTACTGTTTCGGGTTGAATTTGGAATTCGCCTTCTTGTTCAAGGAGTTTTTCCCTGGTTTCGCCTGCGGGTATGGCTACTAGGTGGCGTTCCGATGCGGGCAGAGTAGTGCCTCCAAGTTTTGCAGCTTCAGGGTCACCTTCAATGACTATGCTCTGGCTTACTCGGTTTAATTCTACTTGCCATTTTCCAGTTTTTATGCTTAGGTTATCGTTCACCATATAGATGGGAATCTTTAGTTCCGTGCCTGGTGGAAACACGGTGTTTTCTAAATCCGCTATCATTATTAGAGGTCTTTGCGCTTGAGTTAGCCACTTGTAGGCTAGTTTGGGGTTGCGGTAAGCATCCACCAGGCCTCCTCCGGCGTAGCCGAATTCTGGCCACCAGTCTGAGAAGAAGTGCCAGCGTATTGCATTGTAGGGTTGTCCTCTGCGTGAACGGAAGAATTCAGTTTGATATTTTGCCAAAAAAGCGCCGTAGAGCTGGGTTCCCACTATCCAGTATATAAGGCTGGGGTAACGGTTGGGTGCACCGGTGAAAGTGCAGGTGGAGCCGAAGAAGCTTAGGCGACTCGACCATTCTATAAGCTGGTCCTCGTCCGGTGGCCAACCAGTGTCTCCGTATTTCACCGCGTTTTCGGCGATGGACCAGAAACCGTATTCGGAAACAAATCCGGACTTTCTTTGACGGCAATCGTAAAGGGAGCCCCCATTTAGGGATCCATCGTACACGTGAAGGTCTTCTCCTATGCCTGATGATCTGTGTACTGGTCGGCTTTGTTCCACTTCTTGTAGCCTTTGCTGTAGTTTTTCGTCGAGCACTAGGTTTCCTTTATCCTCGTCGGGTTCGGCTTCAAAACCGGAATAGAATTGTGCTGGGGGTTCATTGTGGCATGCATAATATACTACGGATGCGTGATTGTATAGGTGGTAGGCCATTTCGGCTATCATTTTTTGGGCCTTTTCTACAAATCCCGGATTGGTTTTTTCACCCGAATCATACGCCCATTGGAGTGGAAAATCTTGAAAAACCATTATTCCTACGTCATCAGTAGCTTCGTAGCATGGAGGGCACTGGATGTGGGCGTGAATACCCACGCTGTTCAGGTTTGCTTTCTTGACCATTTGCATGTCTTGATGGTAGAAGTCGTAGTCCACATCCGCGAAGTGTTGGCGGGGTATGTAATTGGTAGCCTTTATAAAAATTGGACGCTCATTTAGGTTAAACACCCAAGGATCGTGATCCAAGTGGACAGTACGTATTCCAAAGTGCTCGTGGATTCTGTCTGAGAGTATTTTTTCGCAAACTGCTTCTATTGTTAAACCATAGGTGACTGGCTCACCGAGTTCGCCGTGGGAGCATGGCCACCACAGAGCAGGTTCGGGAATTAATAGTTCTAGATCAATTCGGTTCGGTCCTGGTTCCAGCTCGGTAGAGAATGCTAAGACTACGTGTTTTTTCTCTTTAGACTCTTTTTCCTTGATCGGTATATAAAGATGAATATTGAATGCTGTTTGTTTTTGGTTTTCCTGTCGGTTGGTGGCTACTATGGCGAGATGGACTCGCCCCTTAAGGTCTAATGGTGTGGCGAAGAACTTGTCGATTCTAACTGGTCCGGTGAATTTTAAATACACCGGTTGAGTGATTCCCCCGGTGGTTAGGCTTTGCCCCCATTCCGATGACCAGCGAGGAGATGTGGTTCCGGGTAATCCCCCTGGTCGGGAATCATGATAATTCATTGTTCCTTTTATATACTTTTTGTATTGTTGGAAGAACCATTTGGTTGGATCCAAGTTTTCACAAGGATCTTGCACTTTTATTGCCAGAATATTCTTTTCTTTAAGTTTTTTAGAAATGTCAAATGAGAACGGTGCAAAGTAACCCTCATGATGACCTAGGTGTTCACCGTTTAAGTGCACGTCTGCTAGGTAGTCTACTCCTTCAAAAATTAAATCTGCAAAATTGAAACTTTTAACCCGTATCACTCGGCGGTACCACACTGGGTCATAGAACCTTTGCAGTTCACCATCCAGACCAAAGTTATTGGGAACCTTAACTTGAGGCCAATCAAAGTCGTCAAAATCCGGCTTAGAAGGAGAATTCCCTAAATCGCCCCTATCTGCAAGACGCCTCCATACTCCACCTAAGTCAATGAGCTGATAATTTGAATCTCCGTAATCCACGGGTTCCATTATCTTTATATTAGTGATAGATACTGCCTCGGAAACTGGTGTAAAAACCGAGTGCTCGGTTACTGGTATACCTTGGGGAATAGTCTCAGAAGCAGTTTTTAGTTTAAACTCCATCTCTTCTCTCCTCCACAATATTATATAAAGTAAATTAAGAACATAAATACTTCTAATAATAAGATTATAGATGCATTTATTATTTTTTACCAAAAGAGCTATTATCCTATTCCCACAAAAAAATGGGGATGGTTTGTTAGGTTTTTTTGATTTTCCCTTCGAGTATGGTCCAAGCGGGTACTGCGAATGGTTCGAAAAGTAGGTAGGTGGGCACCGGATATCGTAACCCCACTCCTTGACCCGGCAACTCAATTATGTCCGCTACTTTCTTTAGATCTTCAAAAGGTGTCGCCCATATTACCTCATCGTCGGCTGCCATGGCGAATACGCGGTCTCCTCCGCCGGGAAGATATATTCCCGTTTTTTTATCCTTGTACACTTCAATTCCTGCTCTACAGGACTCGGCTACACCAGTGTATGTGGAAGTAACCTCTATTTTCCTGTATACGGCGGCTTGAACTAAACGCCAGGCTTGAGACGGGTCACAGTAGATGAGAACAGTATCCGGTTTTGACTGAAACATTCCCAGAGGAGCGGAGTACATTCCCTCATGCTCACCGAAAGGCAGTATGGGAATTTTTTCCACCATTTTTTCTAATGCCTTATCGTCTTCTCCATACCCCATGGCCTTCATAGCTTCCACTACGGCGTTTGGATCAGTGAGTTCAACTAAACCATACATTAGTGAGGAAGGAACACATTTTATGTCTTCATTTGTCAGTCCCATAATCCAACCGAATCTTCTGGAAATAGATATCGCTTGACAGGTAGCCATTCTAATGCCGAAATTTTTTGTCGGACGCATCGTTCCATCGGGAAAATCCTCAGCACTTTTTACAAATTTAACTCCAACAGGAAGTGTCTTAAGTCTCAAAGTATTGCTT
>NZ_JBRAKS010000154.1:0-9081 GCF_052745115.1 Candidatus Jordarchaeum sp. | reverse complement strand
TGGGCCGCTTTCCCGTCCCAGTACCTCGGGATGCGACGGCGCGAGATGCCATTTTTAAGAATATCAAACGCTTTCTCTTTAATCCGGCGAGGGTCGTTCCCGACAATGCAATTTGTCCCCTGCGTGATTGTGATAGGCCGCTCGGTGTTGTTTCGCAGAGTCAGGCAAGGGATTCCCAAAATCGTTGTCTCCTCCTGAATCCCTCCAGAATCCGTGAGCACAAGAGAAGCTCTTGACATGAGACATAGAAAATCAAGATAACCAAGCGGAGGGATGGCAAGCACCCGTCGGGGTAATTTATCCAGGCCGGAATGATCAAAACTCTTTTCATTAAATCCCTTAGTGCCGAAATCCACATAGTTAACAAGGTTATTCAGCCTGAACTCTTGAAGTCTTCTCAGCGTCCTCGGGTGAATGGGGAATATGATCGGAATTCTTGAGGCTATCTCATTGAGTGCGCCAAAAATCCTTCTGAGTGTAATCCGGTCATCCACATTAGAAGGCCGATGAAGGGTTAATAGGGCATATTTTTTGATACCTCCATCTTCAGAAAGACCCAGGCGCTCGATGATTTCAGATTTTTTCGCCATCTGGAGATGTTTCCGAAGGGTGTCGATCATCACATTTCCGACAAAATGAATTTTCTTTTTCGGAATCCCTTCGCGAATGAGATTGCGGTTGGCATCCTCACACGTTGTAAATAGAAAATCCGAAATCAGGTCCGTGAGAAGCCGGTTTATTTCCTCCGGCATTGACCTATCAA
Organism: Candidatus Jordarchaeum sp.; assembly: GCF_052745115.1. Classification (NCBI taxonomy): domain Archaea; kingdom Promethearchaeati; class Candidatus Jordarchaeia; order Candidatus Jordarchaeales; family Candidatus Jordarchaeaceae; genus Candidatus Jordarchaeum; species Candidatus Jordarchaeum sp. Next base: position 8,318 of record NZ_JBRAKS010000154.1, on the reverse strand, counting down.
AACTCCTTAGCCCCGCTTCCACATGGGCTACAGGAATCATAAGCTTTGCCGCAACCAGAGCGCAGGCAACCGTGGAATTAACGTCGCCAACGACCATCACTAAATCTGGCTTCTCCTTGAGGCATACCTTCTCAAAAGCCATCATGATGCGAGCGGTTTGCTCGGCATGGCTTCCAGAGCCCACCCCAAGATAAATATCCGGTTCCGGGAGGCCCAGGTCCCTGAAGAAAAACTCCGACATCCCCTCATCATAGTGCTGTCCGGTGTGGACTATGGAATAATGAATGTGAACATTCTTTTTGCCTTCTTTCTGGTCTTTACCCTTCCCCTTTATTTTATTCTTTACTTCTCTGCCTTTGCTTCTTTCCTTCCCACTCTTCTTTTGCAGATTAAATTCATCGAAAGCCCCAACGAGCGGAGCTATCTTCATGAAATTCGGCCTCGCCCCCGCCACCAAAATAATCTTCATGATCTATAGAAAAGGAAATCCTTTAAGAAAGCAGCTCCATATTTGAAAATATTCTTGCCTTTCTGGTTATCAAAAGATGCTCTAAAAAGCCATTCTAAACCCGCTTTCTGGATAAAAAGTGGAGAACGTTTTCTCTTTCCTGCCCAGATATCAAATGCGCCGCCGACAGGAAGGCAAAACTTCACTTTAATTTCATAAAGGTAATCTGAAATAAAATACTCCTTTTGGGGCATCCCCAACCCCAATAACAACACATCTGGCTGAAGAGAATTAATGTTCAATAGCAGTTTAGGAATATCCTCATTGCTGAAGTATCCGTCCCGAAATCCGATGATACTTTTTAAATGATATTTTTTTTCTATTTCCTTCACAGCCCTGTCGAGATTTTCGGGAGTAGATCCCAGGAAAAAAATCGTCCACTTTTTTTCTTTTGAAGTCAAAAAAATTCTCTCGGCAAGCTCAATGCCCGTTACGCGATAAACGTGATCGTAGCCCAGCCTCCGGGAAAACCAATAAATTGGCATTCCATCCGCAATTATGATATCTGCTTCCTGAATTACCTTTTTCAGCTTATCATCCTGCTTGGCCAATACATACTTAGTCAGATTGAGGGGGACACAATAAGCCCTTTTTCCCCGACAGATGAAATCTTCAACCCTGCCTAAAATATCTTCTAGATTCCCCTGACTAATTTTTAGATGTCCAAGCGGCAAGTTTCTTATCATTTTTCAATTATAAAGTTTTCCAGCTGCAAAACATCCAGTTCTGATTTTAAAAAAGTGTCGATAGCGTCATCGGGAGAACAGACGATCGGGTCACCATGGAGGTTAAAGGAAGTATTAATTATCCCACCCACTCTTGTCTTTTTCTCAAACAGCTTAACCAGTTCATAGAAAGAGCCATGATTTTCTGGGTCAAGAATCTGAGCTCGAGAGGATTTATCAAAAGGATGGAGGCCAGCCGGAATATCTTCCCACGCGCGTGGCTTTGTATCTGGCGCAATGGTCATGAAAGGACAATGGAAATCCTCTCTCAGGAGAAGATACTCATTCCGGTATTCCTTGAGGACCGCCGGCGCAAAGGGCATCCAGAAATCCCTCATCTTGATGGCCTTGTTAATCTTGTGGATGATTTTCGAGTCTCTCGGATCTGCGAGGATCGTGCGATTTCCAAGGGCTCTTGCCCCCCATTCCATCCGGCCGGTGAATCGGCCAACTATTTTGCCTTCAAGGATTTTCTCACAGATATGATCGTTTATGCTTTCATATTTTTTGATTTTAAACCCCGATCCAGAAAGCCGATACTCAATGGCCCTCCTAATTTCACTTTCGTTATAAGAAGGCCCCCAATAAATCATTTTCAGAGGCTTAATTTTTTCAGGTAAAAACCCCATCTTCAAGGCAGCCAGGATAGAAGCACCAACGGGGTTAGATTCATCGCCGCAACTCGGAAAAACAAAGAGCGAGCTCACCTCGGGAAGCTTGGAGATGAGATAATTGAGCTTGACATTCATGAATCCACCGCCCGATACGGCAAGATCACCAATGCCGGTCGCTCGAATTGCGTTTTTCACCCACTTAAGGACGAGATCCTCAAAAAGATCCTGCACAGCCCCAGCGATCCAATCAAACCTTTTGCCCAGAATTCTCTTTTTGAATTCATCTGTAAACTGCCATTTATAAAGCCTTGTATTATTTACAAAAAGTAATGGATTTTTCTCTGAAAGCCTAAAATATTTCTTAAAAATATCAAAAATCTCTTTCCGCTCTTTTCCTGAAGCATAAGGCGCCATGCCCATAACCTTATATTCATGGGACATTGGTTTCATCCCGAGGTATTGAGTGATACGAGTGTAGAAATCACAAATGGAATTGTAATTGAAAATCTCGGCTACTCTTTCTATCTCTCCATTGCGCCCTACATTGACAGTTGCACAGACGGCGTCACCAGAACCGTCGAGAGTGATGACCAGCGTTTGGCAATTCTTATGCCAGTTGAGATAGAAGCAAGTCGCAGCATGCGATAGATGGTGCTCAAAGAAAAAAACGTTTTTGCATCCGATGCCTATCTCTTTCAATTTTTGAACGATCTCTTTTTTTCTTGAATGAAATACCACTTCTCCAATCTTTTTTATAGTTTTAATATTATTTGAGCTCTGTAACACCTTTTTCGGCAATAATTTGACTAAGCTCGCAAAAGCCCGCTTGTAGACATTAGGCCTATACCAGCTTTCGGTTCCAATCTGAGGCAACAAAGAACACACTCCGACGGCACCCACATCATTGTATGATTTGCCTGTAATCTCAAAACACTTCCTCAGCGCTTGTTCGGGAAACCCACTCCATTCTTTAATCCTGTTCAGCCTCTCCTCTGATATGCAGGCAATAACCTCTCCATCTTCAAAGAGACAAGCTGTTGCGGTATGTCCGTCGTGGATACCAAGAGTTAGCATTCTTTTCTTCCTTCGCTTATAAAATAATCCGTAAGTGCATGCAAAGCCCAGGCCTGTGACCAGCGCATGTATGGAATTTTATTCGTGTAAAAGCGATTTTTCAGATAATAGAAAAAACCTCGCTTATCCTGCATATTCTCGAGCATCCACCGTGCAATCTTCTGTCTTAGCTTCTCATACCCTTTTATCCGGGAAAAAAGGACTAGGCCTTGTGAAGCAGAGTGGATGTCCATAGGATAAAGCCGGTCATGATAGTACTTCGGCGCGCCATAATCGAGAAAGAAACTCTCCGCGTAAAACTTTACCCCTTTCTCAAAAGCACTTTTATCTTCGAGCCCGAATCCTTCCTCCAAGAAATACAGGATGCTCTGAAGATTAAACCCTGTATGGAACGAATCAATCCAGCGCTGATAATCAGTTTCAGCATAATACCACGAGCCATCGTCTCTCTGGTAGCTCATGCTATAAGCTAAACTGGCGAGGGCGATGTCTTTCAGCTCATCTTTGGGTACGAACCTATATAATCTTATGAGTAAAGAGGCACCCAGGAGATTAGCGTTATGAACGAACGTCTCATCAAGCGGAGAATAACTGAAACAGATGCCCCTGGCGTCTTCTTTTTTATTAAGGTCCTGAAGGATAAACTGGGAAATGGGCAAGGCCATTTCCAGAGCCCTTTCTTTGCCCACGAATTGATAGGTATCAAGCAGAGCGTGCCCTATAAATGCGGAATTTACGATCGTCGGCGTAAATTTGGGGAGAAAAAAGGCTTTCGATTGCCAATCGAAATTGTATCCCCAGCAATTGCCGGAGTAACCTTGACTTTTCAGGCTCTCGAGCAAGTCAAGAAAAAAATCAATTTTTTGTAGAAGTTCCAGGTTTCGAGTGGCCTTATAGAGTTTTGCATAGCTCCAGAGAAAAAGCCCGATACCTTTCGGATTATGCTCTTTTCGAATGCCCAGAAGTGGCCTTAAATTAATGGGAAATCTTTTCATGAATTGAATAAAAGCTATCCTCAGTGCTTTTCGATTGAACGACAATTTCCTTAAAATCGTGCTATTGAGAGCATCATAAGGATCATACCCTTGAAAATTTTCCCTTTCCACGTAAGTTCTCAATTTGTCGATTGCATCACTGATTTTTACTAACAAGCTGATGAGACGTATGAGTTATATGATTTATCTTCTTTGGATATTTTTAATCAAATGAAATATTTTCTTGAGTTCTTATTGATTTTATGATTTTAAAGGTTGCTTCCGACGCTGAGCAAATTTCATCAAAGCTAATAGGCGATTTTTGGCCACTTTTTATCGCTTTAAAAAAGGAAGCGATCATCGCTTTTTGCCCCTTATCTTGGCTCAGTAATTTTTTCTTGAATATTTTTCTTTTTTCAAGAATCTCAATTTGCTTAAAGTCCTTCAGAATGCCGACCATTCCCGACTTATAAACTTCAAGATATTCCTTGAATAGCCTTTTTGACCCGTTTGAAAAATAGGAAATCGTCCCGATAGAACCATTCTTAAATCTTAGATTTATGCTGATGGTGTCATCAAGGTTTTCGGCATCGAGAAGAGCTGTCGCCCAAAGTGATTCGGGAAGAGAACCATTGAGAAACGTCAGCAAATCCACAAAATGGCAGACCTCTCCAATGATTCTTCCTCCTCCTATATCTCGATCCTGAATCCAAGATTCCCCGGGAATATGGCCGGCGTTGATACGATAGATCATGGCCATCGGTCCATCGCCGAATCTCTCCTTCAAAATCTTTGTCAAGGGAGAAAATCTCCGGTTATAACCGACCAATAAGACAGGCGCCTTCCCCTGGGAGACAAGTGATTCATAAAACTCCCTTATTTCTTCAAGCTCGGATTCTTTCAGGCAAAGTGGTTTTTCCACATGCACATTCTTCCCCGCCTGTAGAGCCTTCAGGACATAATGGGCATGGCTATCATGCCGCGTGGCGATAAAGACCGTGTTGATTTCCTCATTTTCAAAAATGTCCTTTTCATCAGAGGTGCAGAACTCAAACCCGTATTTTTCGGCCACTCTTCTTGAAACCGTCCCAGAGGCGTCCAAAATGCCCCTAAGAGCTATATCTTCATTTTTGGGAATGTTTGGCAGAAGATAGCTCTGAGCATAGCTTCCAGCTCCAATGAAACCAATATTTATCTTTCTCAGAGGCTTCCTCTCTCTTAGAACTATTTTCTTTTTTACCTCTTCCGCTCCCCCAACCTTATACCTTATTAGCATCCCAAGACAAGGTTCTTCTCGTTTCAAGATAAGATCATAGGCTTTGGGCGCATCCTCGAGGTCAAATATATGAGTGGTTAGATAATCAATGGCAATCTTCCTGGAATAAATGAGTTCTTGAAATGCTTCCATGTTTCTCTTTTCTGTCCACCGCACATACCCGACTGGATAATCGATGCCCTTTTCCTCATAGGCCATATCGTATCTACCCGGACCATAGGAACAGGACATCCGCAATTCGAGTTCTTTCCTATAATAAGGCTCTCTCTCAAAGCCCGTGGGAACATTGCCGACAATCACGACTCTCCCCTTTTTTCTTGCAACGGTGCCGGCTAAATTAATTGGATCGAGACTCTGTGTCGCAGCCGTAATAATGACAGCGTCAGCACCTATACCTTGGGTGAAGGAAAAAACTTCATCCAGGACCGAAGGGTCATTTCTCACAAGACCAAGGTCCAGGCAGTGCTGGCGCGCAATTTCTACCATCCTTGGGTCGATATCGATTCCAATGACCTTAACCCCGCTGGCCCGAAGAATAAGCGCAGTGAGCTGGCCAATCAGACCGAGCCCGATAACGGCGCACGTCTCTCCTATTTTCGTGTCGGCTTGTCGTATTCCCTGGAGGGCGATAGCACCAAGCGTGTTATATGCCGCCTTCTGTAAGTCTGCATCTGGAGGAAGTTTAACGCACAAATTGGTCGGAACAGCAACTATCTCAGCATGATTCGCATAACCTGCCCCACCGCACGCAACTGAGTCGCCAACTGAAATTCCTTGAACCCCTGGGCCTACTTCTATGACCTTGCCGGCGGAGCTATAGCCAAGTTGCGAATAAGCATCGAGCCTCTTCATCAGTGCCCGATATGTCTGAACAGGCCCCCGCTCCTTCAGAAGCTCCACGACTTGTCTTGCCTGTTCCGGTCTTTCCTTAATTTTCCCAATGATACCTTGGCGGGCAACCCTGACAGTGCTCCCTTCTGTCCCAGGACTGATGAGGGAATAATGATTCTTAATTAAGATGAGGCCCTTATCTCTTACTGGAGGCGTAACTTCAATAACCTGAACCTCCCCATTTTTCAGCGTCTGAACCACCTGATTCATCTCTATATTAACCCAAAAAGATTCGGTGCCAAATCTCGAAAGCCATTAGTTGCCAGAGCTGATTGGCGTTGTATTCTTTCTCATCTAAATGATTTTTAATTAGCCGAAAAACAAACGGATAGTTAAAGTATCCTCTTCTCTTAATAGTTTCTTCAGAAAGAAGATCGAGCATCATTTCTTTTGCCTGATCTTTAATCCAAGCCCCGATCGGGGCCCCGAAGCCTGCTTTTTTTCTCCATACCAATCTATTTGGAAGATATTTCTGGGCTACTTTTTTCAAGATATATTTCTGTCTTTTGCCATTGATTTTGAAGTGGCACGGAATTCTTGATACTTTTTCAATCAGCAGATGGTCAAGGTAGGGTACTCGCACCTCAACTGCCGCAGCACTGCTCATCTTGTCGGTATACATTAGATTGAGATAAGGCAAGAAAGTCATAAGATCAAGATTCATCATAAATTGAAGGTCATCAGTCGCTTTGTAATTTTCATATACTTGTCTGTGGGCGAGAAATATCTCAGACCAATCGAAATCTTTTCTCAGTAACTTCGTTAGCTCCTCCTTCGAATAATAACTAAGATATCCAAAATATCTTTCTTCAAATGGTAGATCGGCGCTTTTCAGGAACTTCTTTAGGTTCCTTAATGACCGGCTTGAACCAATCGGCAGGCCCCTTACTAAAGGAGCAACCAAACTATTTCGGATGAAGGCTGGCACTTTGTGATAATTATCTGCAAGGCGATTGGCGAGATAGCGAGGATAACCACCAAATATCTCATCTCCCCCCACACCGGAAAGCATCACTGAACATTTCTCTTTGGCGGCGTTACAGACGAGAAAAGTTGTGATCGCTGCGGGATCAGGAAGCGGCTCATCCATATGCCAGATGAGCTTTTCAAGAAGGCTCGTCACCTCGGGTTTTACAACGATCTCGTTGTAATTCACATTTAATATATTTGCTGCCAACCTGGCATATTTAAGATCAGAGCGTATCACATCCCGCCTAAGGTCTTCTCTATTGAAACCAATGCTATAAGTCGTTACCGGCTCATCGGACACATCGTTCATTAAAGCCACTATTGTTGAAGAATCAACTCCTCCAGATAGAAAAGCGCCCAAAGGAACATCGCTAATCATTTGTTCCGAGACGGTTCGCCTCAACTCTGAATCGATAATTTCAATCCAATCTTTTTCACTTTTCGCATCGTCTTGGGTGGAAAGGTCAGGAGTCCAGTATCTCTTTTTTTGCGTTCCATCTGCATCAACCTGCATCATGGTTCCTGGCTCCAAGATTAAAATATCGTCGAATAAAGTATTAGGGGCCGGAACCCAGAGAAAACTTAGAAACTGAGGCAGACATTTGACGTTTAAGCTTGCTTTGATACCAGGATATTTGAGGATAGCCTTTATCTCAGAGGCAAAAACGAATTGTCCATTATAAAGAGTATAATAGAGTGGCTTAATTCCTGTATGGTCCCTGGCAACAAAAAGCTTGTCTTTGGGAATATCGTATAATACAAAAGCAAAAATTCCTCTTAACCTATGAATTATGTCAGTCTCCCATTTTTCGTAACCATTAAGAATAACCTCTGTATCAGAATTTGTAAGAAAAGTGCATCCCTCTGCTTCAAGATCTTTTCTCAGCTCTTTAAAATTATAAATTTCTCCGTTAAAAACGATCACTGAACTGCGCGAGGCAGATAACATCGGCTGATGCCCGCGTTCAAGGTCGATAATAGAAAGCCTCCTAAAAACAAGACCGCAACTTGGAGAACGGTATTCACCATAATCATCCGGCCCCCGGTGAGACAAAACATCACCCATTTCTCTTAAAATTTGGAGAGAGTTCTCGTGAATTTTGCCATTAGGATTGAAAATTCCAGCTATCCCACACATTTACCGGGATAAAACCGCATGGAAGGCGTAAGATAGACGCTCTATCATTTTTTCTTCAGTGAAATTCTCAAGATAAAGCCGCCGGCTTTCCTCTCCCATCTTTTTTCTTACGTCAGGGTTCTCAATTAGAAATTTGATTTTTTCTGCTA
>NZ_JBRAKS010000153.1:0-9086 GCF_052745115.1 Candidatus Jordarchaeum sp. | reverse complement strand
AAAAAGACTAATATTATAGATGCTTCAAATTTGAATAAAACCATTTTGGAGGAATAATTTTGGACAAATTTCCCTGGTGGAATGAAACCCAGAAAAAACTAGCCGACGAAGTAGAAGCCTTCGCCGACCAGCACTATCCAGACGCCGAAGAAGCCGCTTGGAAGAAACAAACCCCATGGAAAGTATTGAACGCAATCAAAGAAAAAGGATGGTTCGGAGCACTAATCCCCAAAAAATACGGAGGACTACGCGAAGAACTAGCAATAACTGGCGCATGTATCATAAACGAAGGAGCCTCACGCCTAGGCGTAGTAGGAACAATATACGGGGGCAGCATGTTTGGAGGAGCGCATCAGATTGAAACCTTCGGAACAGACGAGCAAAGGAAAAAATGGTTGCCCGCAATGGCGACCGGTGAAAAAATTGGCGCAATATGCATTACTGAACCACCTGTTGGTTCGGATGCCGCTGCCGTGGCAACAGAAGCTAAGCTTGAAGGAGACGAGTACATCATCACCGGTAAGAAAAGATTCACCACTAGTCTAGGAATTGCAGATATATACATGTTCTACGCTAGAACAAGCGAGGATCCAAAGGACAGAGCAGCGAACAGACATCTAACCGCATTTATTATTGAGAAAGGTATGAAAGGATTCACCGTCGAAAAAATAAACGAGCTGTGCGGCGGAGACGGGCTACTCAACGGATACCTAAACCTAGACGGAGTGCGAGTACCAGTAAGTAACCGCCTAGCTGGAGAGGGAGATGGATGGACCATTATGATGTCCGGCCTTAATGTGGAAAGAACCATAGCCTCATCACAATTACTCGGCCTGATGCGTGAATCTATAAGATTCGCCCACTTCCACTCACAGAGAAGAGTCCAGTTCGGACAACCCACATTTCTCGCCCAAACCAACCAGTTCAAAATAGCAGACATGATAATGCGGCTAAAAACAAGCAGACTACTCGTCTACTACGCGGCACACCTACTAGACATCGGAGGCGGAGGCCCATACGGTCCAGTCATAGAAGCAACAGTAGCAAAACTCCTAACCTCAGAATCCTTCGTTTGGACATCAGCCAACGCCATGCAAGTCATGGGTGGAGACGGATGGACCAAATTCTACCCTGTTGAAGCAGCGTACAGAGCATCCAAGGTTACGGAGATTGCTGCGGGGACGAGTGAGGTTATGCGGATGATTCTCTACCGGTTGGGCACAAGGCTCATGGAGGGCGAGATACAGCCTCCGCGGAGAGTTATTCATCCAGAACTGAGGGTTCCCATCGATCGGTTCGACCAGGTGCCTGAGTCGGAGAAGTTAAAAATCAGCGAAGATAATGTGCTTAAATTGCTTGCTGAGGACTATCGGGTAAATCCAGGACTGTACATGTCCCGTGAGGATCTTTTAAGGTATTTGAAGGGAACTGAGGAGGAGCTGGACGAGGTTCTCATGGAGCTTGAGGAGAAGAAGCTTGCTGTTCTGAGCAGGGATCGTAGAGGTGTCATTAAGCTGGCTAATGCTACTTACATTGGTCTTAAGAAGGCTCATCCACTGGAATACTATCAGTATTATCCTGAGTGGGTAAATATGGACGAGCTATTCTAGAAATCCCTCACTTCCTCTTTTTTTGGTATACTTGACTTCTCATTAGAGTACCGTTGCAATATCAATAGGAGTATAATTTATCATTTTAATAGTATTAGTGAAAGTATGTTGGAGGTTTTTTGGGATATTTACCCAACTTCTTGAGTAGTTCGCTTGTCTGTGGGTATCTCGATAGGTCCGCGTAGGGCAAAACATTTGAGTTGAAGAATTCCGCTTGAAAATTGGGTTCTGCTGCAAGCTCCACATATGTGACCTTTTCTGATATTTCTTCAGCGGTTTTCCTAGCTGTTTTGGAAGCTAGAGCCATTCTGGCTCCGGTTCCTGCCGCGTTTCCCACAATTCTTACCTTCTCCAATGGTGTTTCAGGGTACATTCCGATTATTCTTGCGTTTTCAGGGTCTATATATGAGCCGAAGGCTCCGGCTATAAAAACTATGTCTATGTCTTTCTCAACTATACCTTTCTTTCTCATCAGCGCCATGGTTCCTGTATGTATTGCGGCCTTCGCTAACTGAATTTCTCTGATGTCTTTTTGTGTGAAAACAATGTCTTCTCCGGTTGAGGTTTCTTTTCCCCAGGATAGCACAAACTCAAGTCCACCTTCCACGGCACGCAATCTAGGTGAGGCAATGTTTTTGTTCATCGTTCCTGTAACTTCAATTATTCCCACTTTTAACATCTCAGCAAGTATGTCCACCATAGCTGAACCACAGATTCCACAAGGTTTAGCATTATCTATAGTCCAATATTTAACCTCAAATGTACCCGGATCTATTCTCACCTTCTCAATCGCGCCTGTGGCAGCTCTCATTCCCTGCTTTATATGAGCACCTTCAAGTGCTGGGCCAGACGCACAGGAACATGCGAATATCTCATCTTTGTTTCCCAAAAAAACTTCAGTATTAGTTCCAACATCTAGAGCAAGGCAAAGTTCGTCTCTCTTGTAGATTTCGGTTGCCAGTATTACCGCAACAGCATCCGCTCCAACAAATCCCGCGATTACCGGAAGGATATGGATATTACCATTTGGATTGATTTTCATTCCAATATTTTCTGCGTTAACGTTTATCCCCCGTCTTATCACTGGAGGATATGGCGATAAAGCCATATACTTTGGGCAGATATTTAGGAAGAGGTGGTGCATGGCGGTGTTACCAACAGCAATCATTTCATACACCTCTTCCGGATTCACATCCGTCTTGTCTAAGAGGCGATTAAGGATTTGGTTTATACCAGAGACAACAGCTTGTTGAAGTTCTTTCTGCTCATCGAAACTCCTCTCTGCGTAAGTGATTCTTGTTATTACATCCTCACCATATGGTATCTGCGGGTTCATCAAAGAATCTACCGCCATCACCCTTCCCGTGTTTAGGTCTAGGAGGTACCCCGCGAGTTTAGTCGTACCTACGTCAACGGCGTATCCGAATATTCTGTGGGTTGTGTCTCCAGACTCCACACCAATAATTGTATCATTGTTCCATACGACAACCGTTATTTCCCATTCACTATCCCTTAAGATGAGCGGTAGATGTTGAAGAAGATTATAGCTTAATTTAAGGTTCTCAAGACCATATCGAACTTGCAACTCGTCTAACAGTCTGTCCAGGTCGGACCTGGGATCTTGGAGGGTTGGAGTTAGTAATTTGACAAAATATTTGTTGATGAGAGGTTTAAGTTTCACAGGGGTTTCTATTCCTTCGACTTGAAGTCTCTGTCGGCCAGTTCTGCTTTCCTCTGGAATTCTAACGGTAAGATGGCTATTAACTGCCATGCAGCAAGCCAGCCTATAGCCCGCAGATATCTCCATTGGTGATAGAAGCACCTTCTCCGGGTCGGTTAAGGAACCCGCATTTCTCTCTTCTTTTTCAATTACGACCTTGCATTTTCCACACGTGCCCTGCCCTCCACAAATTGAGGTTAGATCAACACCTCCAAGTTTTGCTCCTTCCAATATTGTAGTGCCAGATTTAATTCTCACACGTTTTCCTTCCGGTTGAAAAATAACTTCCACTTCTGAATCCATTTAAACCCCTCATCTTAAAGCTTTCATGTTCAAATGCTGTTTTTTTAAAAAACTATTTCATAAATCCTCATTAATTTATTTTACTATTAAATTTTGTTTTTCGTACGCATTTAGCTGCTGTGATCGAAATAACGGATAATAGGACTTCAAACCCCGAAAGAAGGTCTATTTAGACTTTTTTGGCGAACGTTAACCGCCGGGGAAAAGAATCCAAAATAAACCCCCTTTTAGGAAAAGGGAGCATATAACGTCATATCAGCCTTCATTAGCTAAATATATACTGTTCTTCTTTTTATGCAATTATTGTGTCACATGTTCATTTAGATCTGGGCAAAAATCCCGATGAAAGAGAGTATCTTTTAGTAAGCCAGGACTATATCAGCCCTGTCTTTAAACAACTCACCAACAATTCCTAAATTTAATTTCAATGAGTCTTCGGATAATATTCAAGCACAAATCTACCACTGTGCAACACAAAATTTATTTATTAAAAAGCCAAAGAAGATTAGATACTTGCGAGCGCGCGACGTGTTCGCACATGTACTAGTTTAAAAATATGGAGGAAAATGTGAAATGCCTAAACCTGGTGTTACTTTACCGTCACATGGTTTATGGAAGTTGTTGGGTAAGGAAGATTTGGATATTATTGATGCTGCTGCTTACAAAATTCTGCACGACGTTGGAGTTTTCATAGACGATGAGGAGTTGCTAAAGATGGTAGAGAAAATGGGAGGCAGCGTTAACTATGAGAAGAAATTGGTCACAGAGATTCCAGAACACGTAGTTAAAGAGAATGTAAAAAAGGCACCTAGAAACTTCATATTAGCTGGCAGAGATCCGGAGTGGGACATTGTCATTGAGGGACCCGGAAGAAAACAGTTCTGGGCACCGGAAAGCGGAGCTACAGATCACATTGGATGGGATGAAACGAAGAAGACATTTTATCGAAGAAGAGCAAGTTCAAAAGACACATTGTATGGAGCCAAAATCGTCGACGGCATCGATGAATTCGATCACAACATCTATCTCTACGATGCTGCGGAAGAGGGACAACAAGGATTGCCATCAGAGCTCAACAAGATGAACGCCATGCTTCAGGGCACCACAAAGTGGGCTGGACACCTCTGCACCACAGTTTCAGACATCAAAGAGCACGATTACGTAGCGAGACTGGGTGCAGAAGTAGCCGGAGGCGCAGAGGAGTTAAGAAAGAGACCTCTATTCTGGACCGTGTACAACTACATTGGAACACTGCAGCTAAACCGGTTCAACAGCTGGTTGTTCCGGGCGGCAATCAAACACCATTTCCCAATAATGCCCGCCGTGACCGCCGCAGCACCACTACAGGGCCCCGCAATGGCCGCCGGAAACACCGCCATCAGCCACGCCGGGGTACTCTTCATGATAGCACTCCAACAGTTCTACAACCCAGGCACAGCAGCGGTAGCAAACAACATCGTTTTCAGCATGGATCCAAAAACAGGAAGGGGAAGCGCGTTTCCTGCGCATGGTTTGTTGGGCTCATGCGCCATGAATCAGCTGTGGCACGAACTCTACGGACTTCCCACATCACAGTATGGGGGTGTTTTCGCTTCAAGCCTTGACCAGCAAGCGTTTAGTCTTTCGAGTTGGATGGCTTTGCAAACGGTGTTGGGGACCGATATGATATTTATTCAATGTGGAACAGAAGCCTTTGATCCTGCATTGATACCTATCTGTGCTGAGATAGCAAGGGGTGGTAAACATTTGATGTCTACTTTCCATCAGATCAGCCCTACACCTGAAAACCTTGCTCTTGATGTGATTAAAGAGGTTGGAGCCAAGGGAGAGAAATGGATGACACACAAGTATAACCTTTCACGTTTAAACATGTTCGCCCCACCTTTCTGCCTAGATACCCACGCTTTTGATGATTGGCTCAAAGGCGGAGCGCCTTCATGGGTCTACGTTCGTTGTAGGGAGAAGTTAAAGGAATTGGAGAAACATGAACCGGAACCATTGCCGAAGGATGTAGTTGAACGAATGAACGTCATCGTGAAAGAAGGAAACGAGAAGCTGAAGGTGGAATAAGGAATGGCGGATAAAGAAAAGATCCTGGAAAAATTGGGGAAGGCCGTTGCAACCTATGATGAGGATGCTGCTATGGCTGCTGTGGATGAAGCAATTACCGCTGGGCTTAACCCTATAGAGGCTATTACGCAAGGTCTTGGTGCTGGTATCAACGATATTGGTGAGAGGTTTGAGAAGGGTGAGGCCTACATCCCCGAGCTGGTGTTGGCTGCTGAGGTTATGAGTAAGGCATCTGAAAAGCTACAGGAACAACTTCCGAAGGATCAATTGCCTAAACCCTTGGCTACAATGGTTATTGGAACTGTGGAAGGCGACATACATGACTTGGGTGTAAGCATAGTAACAGCAGTTTTCTCTGCTGCAGGATTTAAAGTGTACAACATAGGCGCCGACCAGCCGTTGGAAAACTTCATAAAGAAGGCTGAAGAGGTCAACGCCGACATAATAGGTGCATCAGCTCTGATGAGCAACACCCTTCAACAGCAGAGGCTCCTCGGCAACACCCTCAAGAAGAGGGGACTCAGGGACAAGTACATATACATGGTTGGCGGCGGAGCGTTTCCAGGAGAGGAATGGTGCGATGAGGTAGGGGCCGACGGCTACGCCACTGACGTAACCATAGCTCTGGATAAAGCCAAAAAACTCATCGAAATGAGAGATATGTAGAAGAGAGAATAATACACCCTCCCATTTTTTTATTTATCCTACCACTTACAAATGAAAATTTTTCCACTATAAAAATAAGGGCTTCCAGTCTAGGATACTCTTTTTAAATGGTTTCTGGATGCGTTATACTTTCTATGAAACGCTTGTCGATCTCTTTCAGTTCCTCTTCCTTCTCCAAGACTTTTCTAACCCTCTCATCCATGATCCGTTTCCGTTCCATTTCTTTCCTTTTCTTCTCTCCTTTTATTTCCTTTTGCTTCGTGGCGTCGATAAAATCGTCAACTCTTAAAATAACCGCCGCGGCCTCGCTTGCGGCTTTAATTGCATGTTGTTTGACTTTGAATGCGTCCATCAAGCCTCTCTTCATTACGTCCTCAACCCTACGTTCTACAGCATTAACTCCAAGATGTGTACAGCCATTAGCATGTCCGGTTCTTAACTCTATCAAAACATTGACGGGGTCTAATCCGGCATTAGCTGCAAGAGTCTTCGGAATAATTTCCATAGCATCTGCAAAGGCTTCTATTGCTAACTGTTCCCTGCCTTTAAATGTTCTTGAAAAATCTCTTAACTTTCCCGCAACTTCCATTTCTAAAGCGCCACTACCCGCGACGACTTTTCCGCCCTCGACTGTAACAGCCACAGCTTTAAGACTGCCCCTAACAACCCTCTCCACTTCTTCTACCACATGCTCGGTTCCTCCTCTGATTAGCATTGTGGTTGCCTTGGGGTCTTTGCAGCGATCTATGAACAGCATCTCGTCACCCGCGATTTTTCGAAACTCCACTAACCCTGCTTCGCCCAAGTCGTTCATGGTTAAATCATCCACACTCGACACGATTTTCCCTCCCGTTGCTTTTCCCAATCTTGTCATATCTTTTTCTCCCACCAATTCCAACGCTAATACTCCTTCCTCAGCAAAGAAATTAAGAATCGATTCGCTGATGCGCTTACGGCAGAACAAAACCCTTGCACCAGCACGTCTAACGTGCTCCACAATTCCCTTGTTATATTCTTTCTCCTCATCAATGAAGCCTTTCAACTGCTCTGGGGTCTTAACTACATACTCTTTTCTCCAATCCGTGGTCTTTCGTGTGAGTGGGTCAAGTGAACTCTCCAATAGAGCAATTTTTGCGTCCTCAATCTTCTGTGGCATCCTTGGATGAGGTTTTCCTTTGTAAATAATCAATCCTTGGATTAATTCCGAATCAGTTATGCTTCCCCCGGGTTTTTTAGTGAAGTCAACGTGCTCCACGTCTATGACTATTTTGCCCATTTTCTCCTCGGCAACGCGTTTAACTGCCATAATAATAAGATTAGCAAAGTGATTTTTCAAATCGGCAACGATTCTGCCTTCCATAACAGTTCGTGCGACCTTTTTCAAGGTCTCCTCGTCCTCAAGGGATACACCTATTGCGATGCTATCTAAAATCTCTAATGTCTTCTTGGTAGCTTCATCATACCCCCTGATTATAACTGTGGGATGAATATTTTGATCTAATAGCTTCCCAGCTTCCTTTAGCAGTTCCGCTGTAAGCATTACAACGTTCTTCGTGCCGTCACCAGCAATAGTATCCTGCGTCTTCGCAACTTCTATAAGAAACTTGGCAATAGGATGAGAAACTCTTATCTTATCTAATGTCGTCTTCCCATCGTTTGTGACCACCACCTCTCTTGTTGCGGTTACCAGCATTTTGTCCATTCCCTTAGGTCCCAACATTGTTTTTAAAACTTCAGAAATCATCATTGCAATCATAATGTTTGTTCGTCTTACCTCTTTATGTCTACTGTAACCCTTAGACAATATCGGCATTGAATGTCCAGTTAGCATTGTGCCACCTTTACCTCTTTATTTGGGCTAGTACAATCTGATTTTAGAATGTTATTTGTTAAATTAAATGCTTTCTCTAAAACATTAACGAAATAGGTTTATTTGGCAATAAAAATCTGTTAATTTTTTATTTTTTGGAATTTTTCCATGTATATTAGTTTTAGGTTTTCATTTACTTTTTCAGTTTTGAACTTCTTGTATCCGCCTTTTTGGTATAGATAAAAGTTTCGTTCACTTTTGTGGCCTGTGAATAATTCAAATCTTTTAGCGTCTTTGAAAATGGCTTCGATTTCACTCATTAGTTTTTTTCCTATTACTTGGTTTTGATAATCGGGATGTACTGTTAGTCTTCCAATATAGCAAGTTTCATCTTTCTTGTACGCTCTTATGGATCCGATTATTTTACCATTGATTACGGCTTTGAGAAATATTTGATTGGGAAAATCGTTTTTTATCTCTTCTAAGGTTTGGGTTAAGGGGGGGATGGTGAAATCGTTGTGTAATTCGGCTTCGCTCCGGTAAGCTATTTTTTGTAGTTCTAGGATTTGTGGCATATCCTCTATCTGTGCATACTCTATTTTCATCAATTAACCTCATGCAAATGGGTTTAAAGGAAAATATAAAAATAGGGGAGGTTTGGAATTTATGACCGTGTTAGGGTAGTCCGGTTACGGTGTAGTTTTTGTTCCATTCCACGTTGTATTCGTAGGTCATTTTGACTTCTTCTTCGGGGGCGAGTTGCAGTTTCCATCTTAGGATTCCGATTTCCTCTCTGTCGGGCCTGGGGTTTATTGAATTTATTTTCACTTCTATTTCTGGGGATAGGCTGTGGGGTTCACAACAGTAGAAAGATTTAATGATAAATAATACCATTCTTGGACTTTAA
>NZ_JBRAKS010000152.1:2524-9115 GCF_052745115.1 Candidatus Jordarchaeum sp. | reverse complement strand
AAAATTTTTTATTTTTGGGATGCATAGTTTTTTTATACTGGTTTTGCTTTTCATTTGTTGGGTGGAGTTTTTATGTCGATTTTCAGTGAAAAGCTTGGGAAAATTGCCCAGGAGAATGAGAGTCGTATAGTTTTAGCCTTGGATTTATCATTGTCGTCTAAGGAGAAAGATTTTAAGAAAAAATTACTGGAGAAAGCTCAGAAGGTTTTAAATGATGTTAGAGACCATGTTGCAGGAATTAAAATTAACTTTCAACTTTTACTCCCATTAGGTCTATTTGATGAGCTACGATTTTTAATTCAGACCACAACAAGTTACGGCATTCCTCTAATTATGGACTGCAAGCTTAACGATGTGGAGCATACCAATGAGTGGACTGCGCGTCATATTTTTGACGCCGGATTTGGCGCCTTAATCGCAAATCCTTTCGTAGGTTTTAGAGGGGGGTTAGATAGTGTCTTTAGTGTGGCTGAGGAGTATGGTGGAGGTGTTATTCTTTTAGTGTACATGTCTCATTCGGGTGCTGATGAGGGTTATGGTCAGAGAGTGATTTATGAGAACGATTTTCGTTGGCAGTATGAGGTTTTTGCTGAGAAGGCGAAATCCTGGGGAGCGGAGGGGGTAGTGGTGGGTGCAACACAACCTAAGATAATTGAAAGGGTATCCCAAATCCTTGATGGAAAAATTCCGATTTTTAGCCCGGGCATCGGTTTTCAGGGCGGCCTAATAAGTGAAGCCTTTAGAGCCGGCACCTCTTACGCTATTGTGGGACGCACAATCTACCAATCCGAGAATCCCAAAAAGTCTGCTAAGGAAATAAAAGATAAAATCAATGAGGTAATCCGATAACTAAAGCCTCTAATAGTTGAAGAAGAGTTTTTCCTTGAATTATGGTGCGTTAAAATTTTTAGGTGGTTTTGGAGGCTGTTTTTTTAATATTTACTAATATTTGTTCAAGTTTGCTTAGGAGTTCTGGGTAGATTTTTTGGTAGTCTTCGAATTCTTTTTTTGTTTCCCCAACTGTTTTGAGGAAGTTTTTTATGGTTTGGACATTTTTTTCAAAATTTATGAGCAGTTCGGTTTCTCGATTTAGTAGGGTTTCCATATCGATTAGTCCTTCAATGGCGTTACTTAGATAAAATGAGATTTCATCGGGGTTTGTGGAGACTTGCGCCTGTTTTAGCCAGAAGAGATGAGAGAGGAAATCATTAAAAGCTCGCTTTCTTAGTTCCAGGTACTCTGTGATTCTTTGAATGTATATTCTTACGTCCTCTGCGAGTTCCAGTTGCTCTTCGGAGTGTTCTCTAATAAAGTCGGGCGAATCTATCTCGAACCCGTATTTTTTCCTCAGTTCTTCGGTTACTCTTTGACATAGTTCCAAGTACTCTTGGATCTGGGTTTTTAATTCGTCTTCCAATTCAGGCCCCTATCCATAAGGAAAATTATTGCTATTTAAACTTTAACCAGGTTAAGGAGGACTAAATTTAGTATTAATGGGTATAATAGGAAAATTGAAAATACTCCTAAAAAAACTATCTATGTATGTATTCTTTGAATCTTGACTAAATAGAAAAATTTTTAGTATAGAGTAGCCCCTTATTTAAAATATTGCTTGGAATCCATCTTTCTGAGGGATCCCCCATGGGTAGAAGAATAGGTGGTGTTTTAGCGGTTAGATTACTGGTTGTAATCTGCGCTATTGGGTTACCGATATATTTTGCCTTACTCTTCGCCATTTCTCCCTTCAAAATCTATCAATACCCTTTCCCAATCGATCCAATGCTTGTTAATTTCCCCCTATTCCAATTCATAACACAAGCATCTCAATTCCTTAATGGTACAGATTTCTTGATGAACTATGTGGTTGCGCCAATCTTTTTCTCACTACCTTGGCTCTTATTCATTGTGATAAACAGGACCCGTTTAGCCAACACTTTTTCAGTAATGAACAGCAGCACCACCATTATCCCTCTCCGATATCGCATGTTCTACGGTTTCAACACCCTGATAGTAATAATGTTTTTTATACTTCCCGTGATTTCTCCCATTCTGGGCATCTTTGCAGGAATTATTCTTGCCGGAAGACTCGTCACGATGAGCGACTGGGTTTGGAAGGCAAGCAGATCCACCAGAATAGTGTATACCGCTCTTCTAGTGCTCATGATTTGTCCACTACCAGTTTACGCCGCGTGGATTTTTTACAATGGACAAATATTTGCTTTGATGGCAAATTGGATCTGGGGCATCTGGACCAATGTTATGATAATGGTGTACGTGATTGCCATGTGCATAGTGGATTCTCTAGCAATCGGCTCCGTAATCTGGCTTATTTTTGCAGGAGCAGGGGAATTCGAAGCACAAACCTATGGAGTAAAGATGACCGAAGTGCCATACAGGTTACTGGCCATTTTCCAGTTCATTGTTTTCCTAGTCTTAGCCTACTTAACACTACCCTACATTTACTTTCCAGGCATAAGTCCTTCAGGATACCTCACGTGGGGCGGAGACCCTGAGCTTCTGTTCAACTACATTAATTACGCCTGCCTCGGAATCTTCGGCCTAGTATTCCTAATATGTTTAATTAAAGGACTTCAAAGAAACGGCGGCTTCAACCCCTCACTGATAGGCTTTTTCTTCGCCGGAGCATTCCTAGGAGTAGACTACTTCACAGGCAGATTCATAATCCAACTGGCTACAACACCCAAGTTTCTCTCATATTACCTGTACACTATACCCGACCTAGTAGTAAAATATGTCCCCTACCAGTACTGGTTCAACCTCATTATTCCCGTTCACCAAATTCCAACCATTTTCACATACTTCTTCATCGACACCGGGAATTCTATCTTCCTCAGCCTAGCATTTCAAATCTGGAACCTAGTCCAAACAAACAGCACCATCATGACCACTGCGGTTGGAGTCACGGTAGCACTCTGGCTCCTCGTATTCATTTGGAGCTTTGCCAGAGCATCCCCAAAAGAAATAATCTGGTAAAAAATTCTACCATCTTTAATTAATATGTAAAACGCTTTAAATGAGCGGGCTCTCTAAATAAAAAAGATTTAGGATTGTTTGATTTTTTGGATATTAAATTGTTCCTACAAATACTGGAGGCTCGGCGAGTTTTATGATGGGAATATATGTGAATTTTGGATCAATTTCTATGGATTTTACAAAAGTTATGGATTCTTCCGGCTGTCCCTGATATCGGAGAAACTGTCCCTTAGGAGCCTCTTTCCCGACCACACAGATAAACAGGGGAAGACCCCTCAGATCATAGTACCCGGGAAAGCTCACCGTTAGAGCCCCATATATATGTTTGCCATCCTTCTCAAAATACAGAATCGAAGCACCTCTCTCACGAGCCATCCAAAAAACCAGCATCCTCGCCAAATCCTCTAAGCTTTCAAGTTTAAGGGGTACAGCAGGTTGTAGCCGCGTTTTCTCAGCCAAGATACCACCAACCATTCTTCTATAAATCAAATTTTAGAAAATATTATAAAAAGGAATCACATATAAAACTATGCTTCCGTTAACAGAATTTAAAACGGCAACCAGTTTTCGATAAGGCCATTTCCAACATTAACAGCCTTATTTATTTATAAAACACATTTTAGTAAAAAGAATTTTAAAAAAACAACCCTATAATGATGTTGAGAAATCTTCAGGTTAAAAACGCTAAATTTCTAGAAAAAAGCAGGCTCAAGATATATGCAATGAGGGCTTTTAGATGGGAAATAATGATTTATGTTTAAAGGAGGCATTACTAGTAGAGGAAACTGAAGATGGAAAAATCAGATGCCTTACCTGTATGCGCAAATGCGTAATTTTAGAGGGGAAATATGGGGTCTGCAAAACAAGAAAAAATATTGGAGGAAAGCTTTTTACACTAATCTACGGTGACATTTCCTCCCTAAGTGCAAATCCCATAGAAAAGAAACCCTTCTTCCATTTCCATCCAGGCTCAAAAGCCTTAACTGTTGGTTCTTGGAGTTGTAATTTTTTATGCCCTTGGTGTCAAAATTATGAAATTTCAAAATTTCCTCCTGATGAATTTAAAAACTATGTGAGTCCGGAACATTTTATGAGGCTGGTTAAAGCCTACAAGTGTCAGGGAACCTCTATTTCTTTTAATGAGCCCACCCTAATGCTGGAATACTCATTAGATGTTTTTAAACTGGCGAAAGACAGTGGATATTATAACACCTATGTGACTAACGGTTACATGACGCCGGAGGCCCTAAATCTTCTCTTTGAAAGCGGTTTGGATGCCATGAACGTGGATGTGAAAGGATGTAAGGAAACCGTGCAGAAGTACTGTGGAGCTAATGTGGATTATGTTTGGGACAATATTCGTGAAGCAAAGAGAAGGGGAATCCATATCGAAATAACCACTCTGGTAATCCCGGGAGTAAATGATGATGTGGATTGCTTAAAGAGTATAGCTCAGAGAGTAAGGGACATAGATGAGAATACTCCGTGGCATGTGTCCCGGTTTCACCCGGATTACAAAATGAGGGATAGAGGACCCACCCCCACCAAGACCTTGGAGCTGGCAAGGCAGATAGGGTTGGATGCAGGCTTAAAATATGTTTATCTTGGAAACGTGCCGGGACACCCTGGTGAAAATACCTGGTGCCCGGTTTGCGGCGAGTTACTCATAGAGAGATACATTTTTAGTATCAACAGGTATCGAATTACAGATGATAAAAAATGTCCCAAATGTGGCACAGAAATTCCCATCATTGGAGAACCAAGCCTCTAATAGAGAAGGGAAGAAAATGATTGTAAAGGTAGGCGACTACGTACTCCTAATATACGATAATAGGAGAAGGTGGCTTCTAAAAGCGGAGGAGGGAAAAAAGCACCACACCCATCGGGGAGTGGTAGACTTTGAGGATATTATCGGTAAACCCTATGGGACCACGGTTCTTAGTAACCTGAATCACAAGTTCTACGTGGTTAAGCCTACACCCATGGATCTGATACTGAAAATGCAGAGAGCCACCCAGATCATCTATCCCAAGGACATAGGACTCATCCTGCTAAACACCGGCATCGGTCCCGGTAGCCGAGTGGTGGAGGCGGGCACCGGAAGCGGAGCACTAACAACCATTTTAGCAAATTATGTTAAACCCTCTGGAAGAGTATACAGCTATGAGAGCAGAGAAGAATTCTCAAAAATAGCGAGAAAAAACCTGGAAAAAGCAGAGGTCATAGATTACGTGGAACTCAAAAACAAAGACATTCTGGAAGGCATAGAGGAAGAAAATATTGACGCTGTGGTATTGGACATGGCTACACCATGGCTTGCTGTTAAATTAGCCCACAACGCCCTTGTGGGGGGAGGCCATTTCTGCTCATACACGCCCACGATTGAACAGGCACAAAAAACAGTGAAAGAACTGAAAAATGAAAACTTCATCGACATTAGAACCCAGGAGTGCATGGTTAGAGACATTATTGTGGAAGAGGGAAAAACCAGACCGGAAACCAGAATGATAGCACACACCGCATACATCACTTTTGCGCGAAAAATAGTATAGCATAAAAAGGAGAAAAGAGGAAAAAGAAGTCTAAAGGCTAAGCGAACCAACCCTACTTCTCAAAAGAGAAATTATCTCATCTCTTCTTCCGCCAAATTCAGACTCCGGTTGAATAACAAGATCACTTCCTTCCAGAGAAACCTTACACAGGGTACCTCCACTGCTCAAAAACTCGTAAATCGTCATCCCGCCACTAGACAGAGTAGTTTTCAACTGAAAACCGGCAAACTTTTGGGCTAGCAAAACAGTTAGAAGCCCGAGCTTAACCTGACCAGCCAATTCGGGATCAATTGTCGAAACCGGTCTTTTAGCACTAACAGGTTTAGCCGCTACCACGGGCTGCGGTTCAACCTCTTCAGAGATCGGGGCCAGTTTAGGAGCCCCCACCGGTTTAGGAGCAATAATCGTAGGCTCGGCCTCAGCGTAGGCTTCCTGCTCTACGGGCTGAGGAATAGGACCCACCTGCGGTTTCACCCCGACTTCCATTACGAACTGATCCTTCATCCCGAATCTACGGTTGAAGATGGATTGCAATTCTGAGTTATAAGCCGATATCTCTGGATCTTTTAGGTTAGACTCATCGACTATTTTTAAATTTTTTAAATCGTGGCCGATGTGGAGTTGTCCATATGCAAATCCCGATTTTTTAATCGATTGCGCAGTACGCGTAGCCGATCTCTTGCGAACATCACTACAATCCTTACCAAACCATAGGTACAAAGAGTCATTAACCTCATCGATAATAGCTACAATACTTTCACTCGACAGGTTTTCATGTTTAAAGGGAAGAGGAATCTTTTCTCCATGTTCAATTTGAAGCATAAGCATGTAGCTGGGTTTACCAGACAATTCACATCACCGAACAATTAGTTAATTTCTAATATTCACACAATACACTATAAGCCTTTTCCGAATATTTAAAAAAATCTAAAACAAAAAAACAATTCAAACACCAAAATAAACCACACACCAAAAAATCATACAAAAAAAACGACTCCACATCAGAATAAATATGTGAAGAAAGCAGGATGTCACGAAGTTTATG
>NZ_JBRAKS010000152.1:0-2424 GCF_052745115.1 Candidatus Jordarchaeum sp. | reverse complement strand
ACGACTCCACATCAGAATAAATATGTGAAGAAAGCAGGATGTCACGAAGTTTATGAGGGGAGGCCCTCCTCTCCTATTATATTATCTCCCTGGGCTATCATTACGATAACCCAATTATTACTGTATTTTTTAATTATATAAACATTTGGCTCAAAAGTATACCATTATAATTGTAATTTCTATAAAACAACTAACAAAAATATTTTAACCGTTTATCAAATAAATCCCCGCCAAATAAAAAAAAGCAAAAAAAATACCCAAATTCTTAGATTATTCTAAAAAAACATTAAAAAACACTAACACAAACCGAGAATCACAAATTTCCAAAAAAACAAACTGCAAATCTTAAAAACCCTCCCGCACAATACCCACATATCAAAAAACATACCAACGGAGGCAAACCCTCAAAGATGTACGCCATAAAAACCACCGACCTAACCAAAAAATTCAAAGAACTCACCGCAGTACACCAGCTCAACCTCGAAATCGAAAAAGGCGAACTATTCGGAATGCTCGGCCCAAACGGAGCCGGAAAAACCACCACCCTAAAAATGCTATCCACACTCATCAAACCCACCTCCGGAACCGCCGAAGTATGGGGACACAACATAGAAACCCAAAAAGACCAAGTAAGAAGCAACATAGGAATGGTCTTCCAAGACCCCAGCCTAGACATAAGACTAACCGGAGAAGAAAACCTAGACTTCCACGCCCGAATGTACGGACTACCCAAACAAAAAAGAAAAGAAAGAATAAACGAAGTCTTAAACCTAGTAGAACTAACCGAACACAAAAAAACCATGGTCATAAACTACTCCGGAGGAATGAAAAGAAGACTCGAAATAGCCCGAGGACTAATGCACTTCCCACACGTACTATTCCTAGACGAACCCACCTTGGGACTTGACCCTCAGACTCGGCGTCGGATTTGGGATTATATTAAGATGATGACTGAGGAGAAGGAGGTTACTATTATTTTGACTACTCATTATATGGATGAGGCGGATTATCTGTGTGATAGGATTGCTATTATGGATTTTGGGAAGATTGTTGCTTTGGATTCTTCGAAGAATTTGAAGGATTCTATTGGAACTGATGTGATATCGTTGCAGTTGGATGATGGTGAGGAACAGTTTTTCGAATTGTTGAAGGGTATTAGTTGGGTGAAGAAGATTAGTGAGCATGATGAAATAATTGATCTTAATGTGCAGCAGGGGGAAACTAGAATACCAGAAATTGTTAACTTGGCTCAGAGGGCGGGTACACAGATTAGGTCTGTGAATTTGCGGGAGCCAACGCTTGAAGATGTTTTTCTACAGTATACTGGGAGAACTATTAGAGAGGGGGATGGTGGTTCGAAGGCGCTGATGAGGGAACACGTTAGGAGCATGAGGAGAAGGAGTTAGAAAAGCAAAATCGGTAGTGGGGTAGTGTGTTATGAAGAGGTCGTTGGAGTTTCAGGCTGTTTATGTGATGTGGTTGCGTGAGATGAAGAAGTTTTTTAGGTCTTGGAGTAGGGTTATTGGAATGGTTGCGATGCCGGCTTTCTTTCTGGTTTTTATGGGAATGGGTTTTGAGAGTTTTGAGATTTCGGGTTTGCCTTCTTCAGCGTTTATTGCGAATTACATTACGGAGGCTTTGCAGTCTGTTTGGGGTGTAAACCAATATGTGGCGTATTTTGGGTCGCAGTACTTGGCGGACGAGTTGGCGAAGGAGTTGGGTTTGAATTATCTCTCGTTTCTGAGTCCGGGCATTATTGGTATGATTCTGCTCTTTGCCTCTATGGTTGCGGGTATGAGTATTCTTTTTGACCGGGAGTTCGGCTTCTTAAAAGAAGTTATGGTGGCGCCGGTGAGCAGATTCTCGATAGCTATGGGAAGAACCCTGGGCGGAGTGACTACCGCCATAATGCAGGGGCTCCTAATCTTGCTAATCTCAATACCCTTGGGAGTGAATATCAGTAACCCGGCGGGACTGAGCCTGTCCGTGGTTTTCATGATGCTCATATCCATGGGCTTCGTAGGTTTGGGAGTAGCCTTTGCTGCGAAGATGACCGATTTTCAGGGCTTTATGCTGATAATGAATTTCATAGTGTTTCCACTGTTTTTCCTGTCTGGTGCACTATTTCCCTTGAGTTCATTTCCCAGTTGGGTGCAGACCATAGCATATCTAGATCCTCTAACATACGGAGTGGACGCCCTTAGAACTACTCTAGTGGGAATTGGAGGTACAATGCCTCTCACGGTCAACTTCTTGGTTCTTATTGGTTTCACTGCTGCTATGCTTCTAGTGAGCACTTACTTGTTCCAGGGAACGGAAGTGGATTAAATCGTTTCAAAAACCTATTTCACTAATTTTTCTAGGTATTTAAGTATTTAGTTTGTGCATAGTTTCTAATTATTGGTTTTTTCCTCATTTTAATGG
>NZ_JBRAKS010000151.1:0-9124 GCF_052745115.1 Candidatus Jordarchaeum sp. | reverse complement strand
CTTGGTTCTCGTGGGCAGGGTTGTAGCCTTGTATTGGACATCTCTGCGGATGTTTGGGTTCATGATTAAAGTCCAAGAATGGTATTATTTATCGTTAAATCTTTCTACTGTTGTGAACCCTCTTTACGAAAAGGCTCAGGAATATGAGGTGCCTGTGTTGATACATTCTGGAAATGAACCGGCTCCAATGATAATTAAGTATTCGCAACCAAAGTACATTGATGCCGTGGCTGCGGATTTTCCAGATTTGAAAATAATTATTGCGCATATGGGGCATGGCTGGTGGAGAGAAGCAGTGGATCTGGCGTCTATGAAGCCAAATGTTTACCTAGATTTCTCCGGATGGCAGACTATATATATTAACAATCCAGACTACCTTTGGTATCCTCTAAGAATGGCTATTGATCTGCTTGGTCCTTGGAGGGTTTTGTTTGGAACCGATGGTTCTATGCTCAATGTGGTGATGCCTCTCAAAAATTGGGTGGAAGCTGTGAAAAATCCAAAATCTCCTTTGGGCATAGAGTTTAGCTCAAACGAAATCGAAATAATAATGGGAAAGGCAGCGGCTAAACTTTACAAAATTCAATAAGGAATCTAGAAATAGTATTTGCGTCTTTGGGGGGATTATTTAATAAATGAAATTGTATATTAAAATACTTGCAAACGATGATATATCTGACCCCTCTGACTGCTGGATGGCAATGATGTAGATCTTGAGTTTTGAGTTTGCTTTATTCGCTTGTACTTTGATATATTAAATTGTTTATTTTATTATTGTTGCTACCCTTAGATTTAAGTATTGTCGCTGTTGTCTTTGTTTATGAGAATTTTTAGCACTTGTTTAGTTTAGTAATCGGTGATTTTATGAGATTGCCTATTGGTAAAGTTTCCAACGAGTTGTTAGAGAAGATTGTTTTTCCCTATAGTGGGGTTAATTGTGGTAGAGTGATTTGTGGTCCTGCTGTGGGTCAGGATGCTGCTGTTATTGATTTTGGGGAAAAGTTGTTAGTTGTGGGGGCGGATCCTATTACTGGCACTCAGAGTAAGATGGGTTGGTATGCTGTTCATGTGAATGCTAATGATGTGGCGGTGAGAGGGGCGGTTCCGAGATATTTTACTTCCACAATTTTGTTGAATAAGGGAGCGGAGGAAGATTTTTTGGAAGAGGTTTGCAGGGATGTAGATGAGGCTGCACGGGAGATTGGCGTATGTATTGTTGGTGGCCATACGGAGGTGGTTCCCTTTTTAGAGACTCCTCTCTTATGTGGTACTATGTTTGGTGAGACTACTAAGGATAGATTAGTTTTGACCAGTGGTGCTCGTGCTGGTGATGTTATAATTTTGACCAAACATGTGGGTTTGGAGGGTGCTGCCATTCTTGCTACTGACCGTTTTGAGGATTTGAGTAGGGTTTTGGACGGGCCGCTTTTATTGAGGGCACAATCCTTCTTTTCTAATCTGAGTGTAGTGAGAGAAGCTTTAGCTGTTAATGAAAGTGGGGTTGTCACCGCTATGCATGATCCTACTGAGGGAGGGTTGCTTGGTGGCTTAGTGGAGCTCTCTAAGGCTTCGAACGTCGGTTTTAGGGTGGAGGAGGAATCGGTTCCTGTGGCAAAGGAAACTTTGGAGATATGCTCCACTTTGGGAGTGAATCCATTGAGTTTGATTTCTAGTGGGGTTTTGTTAGTAACTGTTAAATCTGGAGAAGAATCAAGGGCTTTAGATGCTATTAGATCTGTTGGCGTTAGCTCTACCATAATTGGTAGAGTCACATCTAGTAAAAGAATATTAGTTCGTAGTGGGGGAGAGGAAGTTAATGTGGGTCCCTCTATCCGGGAAGAGCTATGGGTTGCTCTCAAAGCTAAACTGGGTTAGTGAGCGTTTTTTATGCTTCAATTTTTTGGGTCTGATCGACATAATTTCTGTATTCTGGGTTTTGGATGCTTTTTTCGTAAATTTTGAGGGTTAGTGGGTTCCATATCCATTTCTGGTTTTTTTCATCAAACATTTCTGCGATTCCTTTGGGAAAGCTTTCTGTTTGAATTGTATAATTTGAGAATTGGATGTCTGGGTATATTCTTTCCAGGATTTCTTTAATTCTTGTCTTTGACCCTGGAGGGAGTTTAGTTTGAATTATTGTTTGTTTAGTTTTTTTGTTATGGTCGGTTAGTTTATGTACTGTGATTTGGGGTAGTTTCAGGAAAGCAGCAGGGATTTCTTGGAAATTTTCTTTGGATATAATAAGCAGGTTCTCTGTTAGTCCCGCTCTCTCTGTAAGTTGTGTGATTGGGGTAAAATATTTTTCATAGTTTAAGACTTTTTTACATAAGGATACTTTTGATTCACTGGTATTCAATGTCTGTGCGATGGCTCTCTGCTCTTTTCTGAGGTTTTCTGTCAAATGTGATAGAATTTTAAGATCTATTTTCTTGATTTTTCTCTTTTTATTAGCGTGTCGGTTCAGATTAATTGTTAGACTTGTTTTTTCCTGTTTTTCTAGTTGTAGTTCCCAGTGGAACCAGTTTATATTCCATTTTTTGCTGTTCCGATCATAATAGTAAAAATTTATACTGCTGGTTACGAATGTTTTTTCAAATATCTGCGGGTTATGCATATGTCTAAGAATTATTCTTTCGCTTTCTTTCGCATTTGATTCAGGTAACAGAATCTCCCATAATCTTGTGGTATTATACCATCCATTGTTTTTATGGAAAGATGTTAAATACTGACTATAGATTTCCCTTTCACCGCCTAGGGTGATTACTATTATTGGTACTAGTCCTAACTTCTCATAATTTGGAACTGCTACTACTTTATAGACATTTCCACAGGTAAGTTGATTGTATCTTTTCTGAACTGTACCCCAACTTAGATTAGTGGTAGAGCAAATGCCTTCTAGTGATATTAGGGGTTGTAAATAAATTGCTTCAAGTATTTTTACATCACTTGAATTTAATCTTATAGTAAAGCTTTGAAGTATATCTTCGAAAATCCTGAGAAAGCTGTCAATACCTAATTGTAATTCGTCTAATTTCGATTTTTTCAGAGTCTCTAGGATATGATCCAAAACTTGTTTTTCTAATCCTTCGTCAAAAGTAGTTAGTTGATTTAATAATTTGTTATAATTTTCCAATATTTGTGGTTCATTTATTACTGGTATGAGTTTCTGAAATTTTTCTATTATCTTGTTTACTATGTAATTCTGCTTTTCCGTTCTTCTAGTTCTGTATTCTTTCTCTTCTATTGTTTTGAGTTTTGGTTTTCCTTGTACAATCATAGCCATCCACAAAATTCTTTTAGGATAGTATTTATTCCCCACGAAAAAGAAATATAGAATCTTGAAACTTAATGATGGCTATTTTTTTAAAATTCTTGCTTTTGCACTGTTTTTCTCTTTAAAATAATTAATCGTAATTTTTTCTCATCGATTTGAAACTCGTTTTTTATAATTGAAATTACCGATAGCGGAATATAGATATTATCCTTCTCGTCTTTTGTTAAATTCTGAAGAATTTCTTCGGATTTACTTGCCTTCGCTACAACAGCTACTATTTTACCACTTTTTTTATCTATGACCAGATCTACTATCTGTCCAACTCTCTTTCCGAGTTCATTCACAATCTTTTTATTGATGATATCTTTAAGTGCTTTAGACAATATCGAACCCCGTTTTATTTTTGGTTGAAAAGATTATGTCGTATCTTTTTAATAAAACTTTGTAAAGCGTATTGGAATGATCAATTTAGTAAAATATTTAATTTAAACTAAGTAATCACAATCATAGTTTTATTCATTAGATTTAACTTTCAACCTATTGAGGGATAGGGACTTGGAATTCAGAATAGTTCTTGTACCAATTGGCGATATTGAACAAAATCTACTTGAGAAGCTAAAAAACGAACTTAGTATTATATTTCATCCTTTACATGTCACAATCTCAGACGCGATATCGATACCAAAGGGCGCATTCAATCCAAAAAGGCGACAGTATTATTCTTCTCCCTTTCTAAAAGCTTTAATAAAGTGTGTTAATAGCAAAACCTCAAAATTTCTAGGAATAACCTCCCTAGATCTTTATACAAATGGTTTAAACTTCATATTCGGTCAAGCGGTTATAGATGGTGGTGTATGCGTAATATCTACCCACAGGCTTAGACCTGAATTTTATGGGCAACCGTATAACGAAAAAATTTTTCTTGAACGCTCTACAAAGGAAGCTGTGCATGAATTAGGCCATAGCTTTGCACTGAAACATTGCCCAAATCCCCGCTGTGTAATGTTTTTTTCGAATCAAGTATTGGACACTGATCTAAAAAGTAAAAATTTTTGCGAGAAATGTCAATCTCAGATCATGAGAAAACAATCTTATAAGCGAATCGATGATTAAATAAATGATTAAAATAAAAAATCTACTTAATTTCTACCACAGAACATTTAATTTTGCTTTTTATTTCTTCAGCTTTCTTTTTCTCAACTTTCAAGGTATAAAGATATTTGTTGGTTCGGAGCTTGAATTTAACCTCATTATCTCCTATAACTTTCATACGGCACTCGATTGCATCCTTAGATATTTCAACGAATTTTTCTGTGTCAACTATTTCTCTAGGCAAAATTTAACCTCCACTAATTTGGTAATTTTGAAACTACCCAGAATATAAATATATTTCATAATTTTTGAGAAGCTTGTTTTTTTAACTATTTTTGAATATGTTTCCTCTAAATTTCCTAATTATACTTTTACCTAATTTCAAAATATCTAGATTGAAATTAAAATATGAATCAGTATTTACTGGCCAATACTATTTTAATGAATCTCGATTAACATCATTTTCTACAATCTAGTACTCGTTAATTTTAAAAAACTTATAAAGTGTCATGAATATATGTTGGGTATCTTGCAAGTTTAAAAAATGATTGAAAAATTTTTTATTCTCAAAAGCAAAACTAAAAAGTAGTAGTTCCTAATACATTCTTAAGCATAATATAAAACTTGGGCGTATGGTCTAGCGGTTATGACACCGCGCTCACGTCGCGGTAAATCTTAGGAGCCGAATCCCCGGTTCGAATCCGGGTACGCCCATTCCTCTGAAAAATTTCTACATTAAACCCTATTCTGTTATCTTTCTAGTTTGTCTTCAATTAAATTGACTCTCCAAAGGTAATTAAAGACATTTTTAAACAAGATACAGTTAAAGAGTTTGATCTATGCTAAGACTTGTTGTCCTAATCCTGTGAGTGACCATTTATAGGGCTTTTCAATAGTTTTATCTACTATACCCTCTTTTTTCATACTCAGGAGTTGTTGTAGTACTCTTGTGTATGACATATCCAGATCTTTTGCTATTTCACTGGCTGTTTTAGCTTTATGCCTAATTTTTTTAAGTATTAGGGTTCTGGTTTCAATTCCCGGTGTAATATTCCTCTTTCTTCTTAGAACCGCTTTAGGTTCATATGGTTTTTTTCTCCAAATCAGAGGCATTTTTACCCTCTAACCTTTCTTTAGTGGAAAAGTTTTATTCAAATTAGCAGAACTCACTTAGTTTTGCTTGTTTGACTTTTTCTTCCTCGAATATTAGTCCGATATTCTGCTTTAGCAGTTTTAATCTTTGCTTTAGGTATGGTGGTAAATCAAATTTATCTGAGAGTGATAATGCGAAGGGTAGGTATTTTTCTATTCCCGCTTGATATACTGTTAAAACAAGTTTTCCTCCACAAGAAGGACATTTACCTTGAAGAGGTGGGCGCCTATATTTCTTATTACAATTTAAACATCTACTTTTTTGAGTAGAAAATGCTTTTAGATTACCAGCGATGTCGCGAATGAAATGTTTTTGTGTAATTTTAATTGCTACCTTCTTTGCATCTGATGCCCGTATTTTGTTTGACAATTCTAATTGAGCTTGGACTTTTTCTATCATGGTTTTAAGTTCTTTATACCTCGTGCTTTGAGGCCCCTGAAATATATTTTTTGTTGGATGTGTAAATTTGAAATTTTCGTATTGATCTGGCTTACCAAGTCGATGTGAAATTATGTCCATTAATTTTTCATTCTTTTTAGGATCCTCGTATATCAATGTTTTCTCGTAAAATTCGAGAGGGTACTGTTCCATTACATCCATATTGTGTGACTCGCTGTCAACCTCTTGAGGCTCCAATCCAACTGCTATAACCAGGGGGGTATCCATCATTCCACCTCTTTTTTTAGGCAAAAATAGTTTGGAGAAGTTCAATAGTGGGTCTAAGGCAAGCATTATGGAATCTTCATCACCATCACAATTTCTTCTTTTTGCAGCATGCCAGTATGGGTGAGCATAGCAAACCTGCGCCTTGGTAAATCCAATAATTCTTCCAACAATACCCACTGATGTGTGCGGTGCAAGACCTATTATAAGATGCCCTATAAGATCCTCAATACTATTTATCTGGTAGTATGTTGGTATTACATAAAATTTTGTTAGAAGCTCGTCAATAAAGTTTGCCGCTCGGGCAAGGTGGTTAACACAATTTTCCGAAATTATTACATCTTGAGGTTTCAACTCTACTATCTGTTCTTCATTTTCGAGTGGTTTGCCTTCATAATCTTTGGTATAGCCCAATCTACGTAATTTCTCCACTGATACCGATATTTCACTAGGCTTGAAGTGAGTGAGTGGTGCATCTGTGGCATCAAATCTAATTGTTCCATCTTTATAAACATACAAATCATACTTGGCTCGGAGAACTCCCTTTTCTAGAACCTCAGGAATTTTTGATTCACTTATTAATCCCTGAACACCTTTCACTTCTTTGACTGTTTCCTCTCCTATTTTTCTTAAGGCTTTTTGTAACTCTTCTTTTAAGTTTATATTTCTCTGATCAAAGGGCTGCATTTTTCCACCACATTTGGGGCAAACTGTATTCTCTGAAGAGAGATTACACTTTAGGCAGGTGTTCATTGCTAAAGTCGCTTTTTTACATGAAGGACAAAAATTATGGAAGGTAATGGCTTCACAGTCAGGGCATCGCCTTTTCGCAATTTCGATGGATATTACCCCTTTCTCAGCGGCTTTGACTATGTTTCTTGTACTCCCTCCTTCTAATCCAACAGGGAACAACACATGTACCGGAGGAGAAAGCTTTCTCTCTTTAGCTTTTTCCGGTCTTCCCATTCTTGCTCCTATATAAATCGGAGCCTTTTCTCGCACAGGTATATCTGTAAGCGATTTTACAACATCAAGTCCACTCATTCCCTCACCAAATTGATATGGGGCAAGATTCTGTGTTTTCTTATCCTTTGGTAGGCATCTCAATAAAACCGGTGCATGTTCAGAGATTATAATTTTCTTATTCTCAAACTTATGAGGCACACCCAACCTTTCCAAGATTTCTTTAATTTGATCTGGTATTTTTGCAATAATTTTATCTTGTTCATTTATCTCAACTTTCTCTAACCATTTTTTAAGTTCAACAGCCTCATCTGCGTGTATATCATGCCAGCAATAGGTATATTCTGGGTGAAGAGGCATGTTTAAAGCCTCACTAATGTTTAGAGCCTCTTTTGCTGTAGGTTTAAAATAAAACGGGTCTTCAGTAATGCGTTCTAGACGTTCTTTATTTATCCCAATAAAACTAGAAGCCCGCTGCATATCCACCCCAAATTTTTCACTAATTTTTTTTCCGAGTTCTTGAATCCACCATTCTTCGCAATAACCTGAGGGGACTAGTGGATGATTATTTTCTAAAAATTCACCATACGCTATGAGAAGATCTCCTAGAAACAAAATTTTGTTGATTTTATTAGCAACTTCATTAGCTTCTTCCACAGTATTAATTCTTCTAACCGACCCGTCTAAAGTCTTCACAATGGGTCCTTCGATACTGTTTACGGGAAGAACTATTGCACCCTTGCCAGGTCTTTCTGTACGAATATGAGTTCCTGGGGCTAAAAATTCATCCAAAATTATCATTGTGGCTGGATTAATGCCTACGGCGGAAAGACCTGTATTTCTAGAACGACCATATCTAAGTCGGAAACTGCCAAGAGCTGATGGTTCTCCAAAAACCGGGCGGCCAGCAATAACATCTGTAAGGTAAGTTGCACTAGGCTTTACTTCCACTTTTTCTTTTTCTTCTTTAGATTTTGATAACCATTCCCATCCTTCGAACCCAATGCGTTCGACAATTTTTTTGAGTTTTGAGGCCTTACCAATTAAACCGTCATTGAGAACCAGAATGGCTCCTCCTCTTAGTTGGTTTGTCTCGATTCTTGAGAGATTCCGGTGCCCTGAAACTTCTATCTTATCCGTTGGCTCGCCTGTTACCTCAACTGGAAGGTTTTTCATAACCTCTCTTATCCTGTCTGGGGTGGAAGGGTACTGTAAATGGGTAACTCTATGCTCATATAAATCAACCTCTTCAACAAAGCGTTCTATTTCGTCATCCGTAGGTTTATATCTGTCCAAATGGAGAAGCCTTCTAACAAAATCAGCCACAAGAATTGTTTTCGCTTGTTCTGTTCCCCCCGCGGATCTTATAGGTCCAGCAAAATAAACTGCCAAATACTCCGTATTATCAAGATTCTTTCT
The DNA here is from genome assembly GCF_052745115.1 of Candidatus Jordarchaeum sp. Lineage (NCBI taxonomy): Archaea > Promethearchaeati > Candidatus Jordarchaeia > Candidatus Jordarchaeales > Candidatus Jordarchaeaceae > Candidatus Jordarchaeum > Candidatus Jordarchaeum sp. The sequence goes on along the minus strand of NZ_JBRAKS010000151.1, from coordinate 560 downwards.
GATCTTAACCTCTGCTATTCCCTCAATAGGAGCCGCGGTTACACCTTCGGTCAATAGGGCTAGTGCCAAGCGAATGGATTTATCAGCGACTTCTTCATCATTATTTAAATTTCCAAATTTTCTATAGACAATTTCTTCTGCAATTTTAAAGGCCACTTCTTCCCTAGTCATTTTCACGCTTAACTCACGTATACGATCAGCAACACCCTTAAGTCCAATCAAGCCTTCAACCCTTGCTGCAACATCTCTTGCAGTCAATATTTCAGGCTCATTGGAGGGATCATAGCCCCTGCTACGCGCTTCCCTTGCTAAAGTGAATAGTTCATCAAAGTCACTTTCTATTGTCTTAAAATATTCTAACATTCCGTCACTGGCACTAGTCATTGGCCCATCTCCAACATAAAATAATACTTTAGTTTTTAAAAATTTTACAATACAGGATAATTTTTTCTTAGCAACAGTTATTAGCAACTATTATAGTGATCACGAAGTATTTTTTCAAGTTGTTCAGTATTTGAAAATGAGTTTTTGGGGGTAGGGATACCCTTATAGTGGAGAGA
>NZ_JBRAKS010000150.1:0-9137 GCF_052745115.1 Candidatus Jordarchaeum sp. | reverse complement strand
ATTTAAGAGGATAAAGAGATTCCTTTGATAGTCTTGTGGCGTCCCCTTTAGACCAATAGGTCTATGTTTTAGATTCTTTGATTTCTAATATTCTTTCCTATTCACTTTTCCATGGTAGTTTGTGTGGGAGGGTTCGTGTTTAAACCCCTGTTTTACGAGGAGTTTCCACGCTTTACAGGGCGAGGAGCATAAAAACACCTCTTGGAGTAGAAGAAAAGCCGGGGGCTAACAATCAACAGGACGGTGAAAAAATTACCATATAATAAATCATAGACTCATTGCTTTAGACGTCTGCCTTTATAGATGTTTTAGAGTTGCTTCTTGGTTAGTAGAGTTTTCGTAGTAGTTTTACGTTTTGGTTGCTCATGTCGTATTGGACTAGTTTTGCGTGTTGTAGGTCGTGTATGCTTTTAAGTACGACTGCGGGTTGGACTCCTGAGGTTTTTGTTAGTTCTTCCCGGCTGAGGTTGGATCTGGCTCCGTGGAGTAGCCATAGGACTTTGGCGTGGGGCATTCCGGCGAAGACTTGTTCGAGTAGGGTGACGTATATTGTTAGTAGTTCTCTGACATCTATTGCTTCGTCTTTCTTTTTTGACATTTCGCGGTACATTTCGCTTATTTTTGACATTTGTTCTTGGATTCCTTGTAGTTCCTGTTTCATTTTGATGTTTTCCAGCTCCATTTTTCTTACTTCATCTTCGCTTCTGGAGCTTTTTTCCTTGGCTGTTTCTAGTTCTTTGGTGAGTGTTTCTATTCGGGCTTCTTTTTCTTTTTTGGTGGCTTCTAATTCCTGGGTCTTTGCCTCTTTAGCTTTTATCTCTTGTTCTTTTTCCTTTAGTTTATTAGTAAGATTTTCAATTGTAACCTTTACTTCGTTTAGGGTTTCCTCCACCAGTTTTGTGGCTTCTATTGCTGAGCTTATATTTGCTTCCCCTTCAATAACCATACTTAGTATCCCCATAATTTGTCTTTATTTTGATTAATAACAATCTAGATATATATAAACTTCTGTTACTCAAATGGTAAAAAATAGAAAATAAGTTGGAAAGGATATAATATTTTTTTGGGTTAAAGTACTTTGACAATGGCTTCAAAAGGACAACTGTCTACGCATTGGAGGCAGCCTATACAGTCTTGCTGTTTTAGACTTATGGTGTAATCTTCATCAAACGTGATTGCATCAACTGGGCAAATTGAATAGCATTGTCCACAATTGCTGCATTTGTGGGGTAGTATTTCTACGAATTTTCGTGTTTCTACTCGGACTCCTTTTTCTTTGAATGCTTGGACGAGTTCAGCTGCTTTGTCGTCAGGGGCTTCTATGAGCATTTCACCGCCTTTGGCGTTAATTTTGGCGGTTAGAATATTGAATGGTATCTTTTTTTCCAGTATTACGTTTGAGGTGATTGCTTCGCCCACTCTGTTGGTATCAAATATTATACTTATTTTCAATTTTTTCACCTCACTTGGCTATTAGTTGAGATATCTCCTCGCTGGTGACGATTCCCAATACTTTGTTTTTTTCATCTATTACTGGTAATGCAGAGATTTTGTGGGTTTCCAGCTCTTTCGCAACCGCATCTAATGGATCATCTGGTTTGGCGGTGTAAACTCTTCTGACCACTATTTCCTCTAATTTGTTTTTGTTTCTGGCTACTGCGCGGGTAACGTCGAAGGAGGTTACTATTCCTTTTAGAGTGTTGTCGTCGTTTACTATGACTATGTGGTTGACGTTTTTCTCCACAATCAGTTTTGCCACATCGTGGATGCTGGTGTCGATTGTGGTTGTTATTGCGGGGATCATTATGCTGCGAACATAATGGATTTCCTTTGTGATTTTCATAGGTTTGAATTCTCTGGTTGTGGATAATGTTTCGGCGGGCTTGTTTAATAGAAACCTTCCTTGCTCTATCCAATCCTTTAGCGTTTTTGCTATCTTTCTTGCAGTTTTTAAGCTGGAGAGGGCAGAAACCTTCACGGGTTTTCCGTTTAATTCGATTTTACCGGATTTGAGTTCTTGGTATGTAACTTTTCTTAGTGATGGTCTATTCATTCTTGGTACTCCATAGTCTATGACTTCTGTAGTTATGTTTGCGTCGCTTACGGCTGTTTTTCTGGCTAGTCCCTCATTTAATATCGGTATCGGTATGCCTACTCCTACATACATAGTGGTACCGTATCTTGTGAAGGCGGCTCCCTGTAGATACTCGGGGCTCATTTGTTTGAGGTCTCCCTTTACCATTATGGTTCCTAAATGTTTTTTGGGATTGTGTTGTGTTCCCTCACCTATTACGTAACCCACTCCACCACCTAGAAATATCTTTGTTCCAATACCTATTGTTTCGTAGTCAGGATCGTTGGATAATGGGTTAAGGCAACCGGAACCGGAGTAAGTGACGTTTCCGTAATTGGCTAGGAGTTTTCCCATGTAGGTGTAAATTGTTTCGTCTCGTCCATTGGTTGCGGCATTATATCCTTGATAAGCGTTTCTAGGATTACATAGAATAGCTTGATTAAGATCGTCTATGGTTATGGTGGTTTCAAGTCTGGTTCGAGGGTAACAATCGGTTCCGTATGCTCTGACTCTTAGTGATATTTCTTTCCCACTTACTAAATCTTGTATAACGTGGCCCCCTCCATATTTGAAAGGTTTTACGATGCTCATTTTTGTAGCGCCAATGTAGCAGTCAACGGCTGCGTTTCCATGGTAAGCTTCAACATCATTTAGCCATATTTGCTCCATTTTTATCGGTGGATCTGAATGTCCAAAGTTTAGAAACGCTCCGCTTGAACACATGGCGCCCATAGTTCCAGTACTTACTACATCGATTTCTTTTGCCGCTCTTTTTTCACCTTGTTCCTCAACTATTTTTACCATCTCTTCGGCGGTTACTACGACCGCGTCTCCTCTCTTGATTTTTTCATTTATCTCTTCGTATGTTTTTATATTGCTGTTTGTCAGAGGGGTCACCTCTTGAACTAGGTATTTATTCTTTATGTGATGTTGATATGTGGTAATCTTTGGATGTGATGCATTAATTAATAATTACTCATATATATATTTTTCTAAATTAATTATGATTGATAGTAATTTTTAAAAACCATATAAACGAGAACAAAAACAATATACTAAACATACAAAATCGAATAAAGCAATGACTGTTCATAAAATTAAACTAAGATTAAAAAGCGTTAAAATACAAATTAACATAGTATTTAAGTAAAATGTAATTAATGTTTATATCCTTATGCTAAGATTTTTAAGTTTTGAAATATTTGAATTCAAAGAAGAAAAATAAATTTATGATGCCTATAGTCAATTTAAAACATCCTTCTAGGTAATAAAGTCTATGATAATAGTAGGTGGAATCAGTGGCAGAGAAAATTAAATATAAGCTAAAAAGAAGATTGTTAATAACATCTATCATCACAGGTGCAGTAGCTGCATTCTTAATCTGGCAAATATTAACATATTTTACCACGCAACAGTGGCAACAAATTTTAAATTCCCTTATTTCTGTTTGGTTCTTTTTATATTTTGGTGTGTATAATCCATATCCGCCGAATTATTCATACGTTCTTTTTAATTTTATATTCTTATTCTGTATATTGGGTAGTATGATATTCAGTATTTATCGAACACGCCAAGTGTTTAAGGTAATTGACCAGTATGAAAAAGAAGGAGGCCCTAATAGTAATCCCATAATTCAGTTTCTGAGAATGGGCATGTTCAAGGATGCAGTGAACAAGTATTTCGAAGATGGACGTACGTATGAGTCTGCCAATATTCTTTATAGTCCTATTCTTGGTAATCTTCCTGTCCTGCGAGAGGTCTGGAAAATTGTAGCCTCTAAGTCTAGTGGAAAAGAACTAAGGGAAGAAGCTGAGAAATTATTCGATATTGCAAGCCATGCCTCTAAAGATGTTCAGATTCAAATCAGAAATATGATAATTGAACAAGGAGTTTATGAAATCGGAGGTCCCTCAGTTCCTGGCTTACAGGGTGTGGATTTCGACTTCGACAAACTGGAAGAAGAGGAAATTTCTAGATGCATGTTATGTGGAAAAGTGTTGACGGAAATTGATGATCAAGTAATGTGTCCCTATTGTTTCGAAAGTGCTTGCAGGGAACATTTACTAGAGCATTTAGAGAGAGACGAAACATGTCCGAACTGTAAGCGACCTATAAGGGATTTAATTTAAGATTAGAAACAATTTTTTTATTTACAGCCTTAAGACAGGCTGTCTTAAAATTCTCTAGGCTTACAGAGGATTGCTCGCACTTTCATTCCAAAGAGGTTTGAGGAATCAGCAGGCTTAAGTAGTAGCGCTGTGTCGCTACCCTTTCCCGTTCCTCCTATGGCAATTATATCTTTGTCTACTGTAACAAGTCCTGCATCGGCAGCCATAGTAGATATTTCTATGCAAACTTTAAATCCGTCACAAACAGTAGATCTCAGGAATCGGGCAAATAGTTCAACGGGTAGCCACACACCCAAACTGTTTCTGAATGATCTTTCTGCTCCTGAAAGCGCATGACCTGCTGTGAGCACCTTTATTCCCATATCTGTCAGCTTCTTTCTATTCTCATCCGGCATCTCTTGATATCCCGGTTTCACAAAACCATAAGAATGTGTAACTATCACGAGATTAGTCTTTTTTGAATCAAAAATATCTGCTGCTTTGATTCCCGTTTCTCCTGACGTACTGGCTATAACTATATCTGTGATATTGTTTTCATCAGCGAATTTTTTCGCTATTTTTAGTGTTTCTTCGGTATTGTGCATTCCTGCCTTTTCAAATAGTGTTACCTCAAGCTTCAATTTTTAACCTCCATTTTTATATTCTAATTTGAATAATGTTTTTTTAATTTTTTTAATTCCTTTTCTATTACTCTTTTTGTTTAAAAAATTTGTTTAATATATAAAAATATTTCAATTTTTCATATCTATTAATAAAAGAGTAGTCCTTAAGTAAGTTATCTTTATAATTCAACAAAATAATATTATCCATTGAATTTTACCATGTTAGGTTTCAAGTATTATTAATAGTTTGATAGTTCTGGATAATTTTACATCGGTTGACTTACGGGATCTGTGGGAAATGAAAGTCAGAGTTTACATGCCAAAGAAACATGAAGTATATGAAGAAAAGAGTCGCGACTATGTTACCAAAAAGATCTCTAAATCCATTAACACCATTCTGGAAAGCTTCGACTCCTTGGTTAAGAAAAAGGATATCACGGGTATCTTCAAATATTTCGCAAAAGAGATCGAAAAAAAAGCATACTATCTTTTATGCAGTGACTGGATGAAGCAGGATAAAAGTCTGGTTGAAAAAATTGGCTTCACCTTCAAGCTTCCCGGTTTGAAAGAAGGGGAAGAAAGATACGCCATATACATTTTAATGGCCTACAGTAAAGGCTTTGTTATAGCCCCATCATCAGCCCACCACCCAGGAGATTTAGAAAGAGTAATCATTTTGACTTATCCTTATAGACGGGGTAAAAGGACATACTACTATCTTAATACAGCGGCCCACGGTTCTCCCGTTCTTTTCAAAGAATACTTGGGAGTCTATGATTCTCTAGAAAAGGCTCTAGAGTGCTGTTCATTCTACTTCAAACCGGGGGATCATGCCGTGGGATTAATAAAAAACAAGGAGCTCAAAACATACGAAACCCTCAAAAACCGAGTTTCCTCTTTTTTGGACAAATCCAGAATATTTAAGAATTTATCGCAAATAACTAAAAATATTTTCAAAAAAGTAGGAACGGAGAAAGAAACTCGTGAGCCTTACACCTTCTATTTAATTTCGCCCGATGAGATTAAAGAGAATTTAGATATTGATTTTGAAGGTTATCTTGAACGTGTAATCTATTTGGATTCAAAACTCCCAAAGTTGAGAAAAAAAAGTACCGATTCCACTCAAAGAAGCATAATTTCCAAGTTGGAGAAGATCCTTTGGAGAACACCAATAATAAATGTTGATGATGAATTAAAATCATTGTATAAGATAGCCTCTTCAAAAAAATTGTTAGATTCCGAAGTACTTCAAAAAATGAGAGAACTCCAACTATATTCAAATGAAATAGAGAAAAAAATTAATGATCTTAGAAAAGAAAGTTTTTACGACCTTGAAGAATATTTACGTAATAAATCGATTCAAAAATTCTCAGAAATTTCACTAAGTGGGAAACTAACAATCCCAGTGGGTCTGGAAATGCTATTACAAAAACCCTTAAATAATTGGGCTTATCCTGAAAAAAATTCCTCCATTGGTAAAATAGAAAGAGTATTTTTCTCCATATCCGATATATTTTATCGGACTTTTCAAAAAATAACCATAACATTGTCACGTTAAAGACCGCATAATCCCTCAGAGTATTAGAAACAATTATTTCAGACGGTCTTCGTAAAATCTGTGAACTTTTTTTAATGATTCTTGGGGGTTCTCCCTTAACTCGATAATCACTAGCAAATGGCTTTGAAGCATAGAGAGTAGCTTCCTCCATTCAATCTTTCCTTCATCGAGAGCCAGGGGAGCATGATTTGAACCATCATTATCAGCTAAATGCACTTCAATAATGTTTTTCTTGAATCTAGTTATAATCTCTTTTAAATCCTCGTTATTAAAAGTTGTGAATCGATAATAGGCGTGGGGAAAATCTAAACAAAATTCCGCCAAGTGTGCTCTAATTATTTCGGAAACATGTTTAATGTGGTTTAAAAAAATTCCATCTCTGTAAGGGTGATTTTCAGCTAGTAACCTAATTCCATTATTATTAGCAATTTCAGAGATTTCAATCAGAAACTCTTTTTCTCTAATCCAATGCAGACTTCGATGTTTTTCATCACGCCAAAGACGACCAGCACAATTACAACTACCATAATGAAAAACGGCATAATTCACTCCTTTTTCAGCAGCCTCTTTAATATGTTTTTTAAAAAGTTTTAGATCCGTTTTCCATGAATCTTCTTTTAACGATGCTATGTTTACACCTCTCGTTTTTTTGTAAATAGTCGTTTCCTCAACCTCTTGTGCCTTATAACGTATAAAAGGAAGATGTATTGAAACCACATTTTTAAAGTCGGAATAGTCATAACCTCTTTCCACCTGAAGTTCCACCGGCAAAGTCTTTAATTCATCTGGAACCTGATGTGGAATAACAAAACCTTTACACCTTTCCAAAAAACATCCTGACGCGTATCCTAGCTTCATTTCGTGCACAGCCTATAATGATATAATTCATAATAAAATCTTTTTCAATGAACTTCTTGAATCTAATTTTTCCATAGTATGGAATCCTATTTGTATACGAAAATCTTCATAAATTAAAAAAATAATTATTTTATTATAAATTATTTAACAAAAGTTTTTAATTTAATAGGAGTTAAACAGATTATTTATATCATAGAAGGTAAAGAGTTGCAAGTTAAATAATAAATTGAGGTGTTAATCATGATACCGTCGGGATATATGTTGGACTCCATCGGTTTAGGTTTATGGTTTGCTACTATCTCCTTTTATCTTCTACTGTTTGTCTATTTATACTTCTTCAAATGGAGACAGACAAAGAACATATTCTTACTTAGTCTGGGGGTGTTTTTCATTTGTCTTGCCATTGGTAGAATCTTCTTTATGATTCACGACTTCTTTTTAGTTCCCACTGTGATTCCGGTTTACGGCGGGGCATTACACTATTTTGTTATTAATCCTTGGTATTGGCGTTTAGGCTCATTTTGGGAGTGGATTGCTCTAGGCTGGCTCACTCTGGGTATGACTATGACACTATTAGAGAAAAGATGGTTGCAGAGGATAATTCCTGTAATACCTTTTATAGCGTCATTTGTAATACTTTTAGTACCGGAGGATCTATTATTCTCTTTTGAATTAGAACAACTCAACTATTTTGTTCCGCAGTTCATTTTTACCGAGAATCCCCTCATAACATATCTGAATTTTGGTATTAGTTCACAGATTCCGATGATTAACGGTTTTCTATATCAGCCCAGTGGAATGGTTTATGTAACAACAAATTATTTTTTAGCGGCACTCTACGCCCTCATTATCCCTCTGATATTCTTCTACGTGGCATGGCAGGGAATTGGAACCATAAGAAAGAGAGCTCTCCTTCTAGGTTTCGGTTTTACCATTTACTATGTTGGCAGAGTACTCCAAGCAACACTAATTAGAACCTACTTGCCTACAGCCCTATCAATAATATTAGCCCCAGCTCTTGCGATGATTGCGTTAATACTAATTTACTATGGAATACGCTATGAAGAATTTGATTAAAATAAATTTTAATTTAATACTTATTAAAAACAGGAATAAATTTCAGTGTTACATTTCAATTAAACCCATTTTTTCAAGTTGTTCTAATAATTCACCTACTTTTTCTATTGTAAACCCTGTTTCTTCAGATATTTCCTCTTTGGTTTTTGTTCCGTCGCAAAGATTAGCTACCGTAAAAGCATCCTCATCTAGAAATACTCCCATTTTAACCACAGATTTTGGGATTTTCTTTTTTAAGAGTGGTTTTGGAACTGCCAGCTCTGCAATCTTGCCATCCAATGTTAACTTATCGATTTCAGGTAAAAATTCTCTGAAAGGCTTAATATCACCCCGCCAACTCTTAAGATAATAATCGTATCTCTGAAGGAACATTTCAATTATTTTATTAAGCGCATTCCGCAGTACTTTCTCATTATCCCGTTTATCGACACTTGCAACTACCATGATATCCTCCGTTCTTTCATACACTATAGCGTAGTTTTTCATCTCAACCTCACGTAGAATTGCAGGTTGACCTTTTTGAGAAGCCAACTCTGAAGAGAATTGCTGTAAAGCTGTCAAAAAACCGCTAATCAGCCCCTCATCTAGCTCTACGTCCCCGTATTTTCGAGAGATAAGGCACACACCACTACAAGCTTCGATGATGTATATTCCATGTATCAAATGTAATCACACCGTCCGCTCGGTGATTTTTTGAAATGGAAATTATAATCGCTTTAAGTTTAAATTAGGTAATTGAGTTTTATTTAAGTTTTTATAATTAGGAACTATAAAAAGTAATTAAGTATGTATTTAGCTCATGGAAATCGATCTGGCTTTTTACACCTCCTTTTTCCGAA
>NZ_JBRAKS010000149.1:0-9194 GCF_052745115.1 Candidatus Jordarchaeum sp. | reverse complement strand
GCCAGGGACGCAGAAGCCGGCACCCTCTGGAGTCATCACACAAAATAAGCCACACTCTTTTGATGGTTTTGCTCAAAAACGCGGAGGCTTCTCCCCCCCACAGGCTTAAATTTTACAAAAATAGGAAAAAATAAATCAAAGGTGCAGAAAGTGGGTTAAATTAATTTATTTTGTATTTTTCTCTTACTTCTTTTGCTGCCTTTTCTTGTAATTCTAGCAAATTTTTTACCAGTTGTTCACCCATTTTGGAGTTCGGAATAGTAAAATTTCTAAAACCACACTGTGGGGTAATGAGAGACTGTTTAAGTAGAGAGATTACATCTATCTTAGATTCAATTGAAGAAATTATGGTTTCCATTCTGTTTTTTATTTCACTGGGCTCGGGAAGAAAATGGTATGGATCTTTTTTGCCCCTTTGGACCTCATATATGTTTTCTTCGCCAAATACTTCCTCGGGGGAATTGGGTGTTAAACCAAATGCAAAACCCTTCCCCCTGTCTAAATATTTTTGGAGTGTTTCGGTTTTTATTTTTTCGAGTATTGCCGGGTATCTTCTGGCATCAAATGAAAGGTAATCTATCTCCAGTTCAAGCACACTGTCTATTACGGTTATCGGGTTATCACATATGTGGATGCCCCTTCTACAATTAATTCTCTTTAAAAGATGGTCGACTGCTTTTATCATTTTGTCTGGATCGGTGCAATCCTTTAAACACAAAGGGAATAATGGTTCATCGAGAAATAGTATGGTTTCCCCCTCTTTACCTATAAATTTTCTAGTAAGTTTTTGTAGCTGATTAGATAGCCAGTGTGCAATTTCTGCAGAGGTATCTAAAACCAATTTAAAAACTTCCTCGTCGAAAATGGCTTTTTTCTTCCATGGCAGTATTTCTATACTATAAGCTTCGGTAAGAGGACCAGTCAATTCCCCTTTTATTCCCCAAATATCTACCTCCTTTTCTTGAAGTACTTCCTCTAGAGCATAAAGGCCCTTAAGGTATTTTTCCTCTATTGATAGCCCCGAGGGTTCTACTTTAATTTTTTTAAGAGCCAATCTGCTCCGAAAATTTTCTATTCCTTCCACAATCTTAGGGTCTTTAAAATTTAGTTTAGCAGATCCCTTTTCGAAAACAAGTCCTGGAATTATGTTGTGAAACTGGTATATCATATCATCTCCTACGGTTTGAGGAAAGTAGGGAATCTTGGTTCCAGATTCAACGATATCCAATGCTGCCTGTTTTGCATCGTCTATAGGATGGCTGCCCATTCCGGTTGAAGCGAATCTAATAATTATTCCTCCTTTCTAAGCAAACTAAGGTGAAACCTGTTTCACTTTTAAATTTTACATAATGTTTTAATTTTTTCCATTTATAATATATACACTTTTTATCTTGACCGGTGTCTCGGGCTTTTTCGGGGTACAACCGGTTTGCAGGCCTTTTTTCTTATAGCCTCTATTAAAGAATCCTCACCAGGTATTTCGTCTTTAAATAGAGTGGCTACCCTTCCTATGTATCGGGATTCGTGAGCATCACTTCCACCTATTTGAGCAACTCCCAGCTCAATAGCAGCACTTCTCGCCTCTCTGTTTACACTCCTCTTGGGAACATGACTAAAAACCTCAACGCCGTCCAAGTCTAGTTCGAATATTTTATTGTTTAAACTGCTTTCTGCATTTCTGAAGGGATGGGCAGCTACTACTACTCCCCCAAGACTATGAATCCTATCAATGACATCCTCAGCGTGAAGTTTTATGGGTAGTCTCTCTGAGACCCCGTAGGCGAGAATATGGCCTTCGAGTGATGTTACTTCGCACCCGATGAAAACTTGGATTTCATATTTGCTTTGAATCTGGTTTGCCTTCAAGGCCCCTTCTGTTGTATCATGGTCTGTTATTGCGATTCCAGTTAACCCTCGGTCGATCGCGGTAACCAGAGCCTCATAAATACTAATCTTAGAACAGGATGAGAATGTGGTGTGGATATGCATATCGATTAAACTCATTATAACCACTATGAGGCTTGATGATTCGGGAAATTATAGTAAAAAAATTTTAATTTTAAATCTTTGTCAAATATTTTCATCATCTTTCTCTTAATATCTATGACTAGTTTTATCTTATGGGATGCCAAAAGTGTTCAGATTGTTTAAATAGCAGGACATTAAAGTAGTTTTTGACCCATTTAACTAATGTTTTCGTGTAACCCAATGTTTTTTCTCTCCTCATTGACGAATAAGCGGATGTGGTTTTTAGGTAAATCATTTTTCCTATTTTACCGGCTCTCCACGCTATTTCTTGATCCTCTGTAACAATTAAATCCTCCGTAAACCCCTTAAGAGCTGTAAAAACATCTTTTCGGTAAAAGCAACACTTGGTTTGGGCGTGAGGTCTACCAAAGAGATAAACTATTCTATAAATAATATTGATAAGCTTGAAAAAGGCGTTTCCAAAAGAAGTGCCATCGCTGGGGTAAATGTCGCAGGTGCCGCCCACAATTTGCTTTTCATTAAAACTCTTTAAAACTTCATTCATTAAATTTCTACGGATCATGGTATCGGCGTCTAAAAATAATAGTATCTTGCCCTTCGCGATTTCGGCTCCCGCATTTCGGGCAGCCCCAGCGCCTTTTCTTGGAACATCTAGTAAGTAGTCAGCATATTTTTTTGCTATTTGAGGAGTTTTATCAGAACTGTGACTATCAGCCACAATTATTTCGTACATGTTTCGACGCAGACTCTGATTTAATATAGATTTGATGCAGCAGGGAAGATAGCTCTCCTCATTTAAAGTTGGTATGATAACAGATATCTTTACCATCTCTGTCACTCAAAAGAATTTTTACATCATTGTATGAGGTTTTTTAACCTATTAATATTTGATGCAAGATAAGGAACTGTTATTTCATTATAAGTTAGGGAACCGTGTGAACCTAAAAAGGTCTTCTCTATAATTTCAGTTTCATTATTTTCCTCTTCTTTTTCTGTTCTCATTTCCCCTCCTTTTTTCATTATTAGTAATACATCACCCACTCTGGATCGAATGACCTCTGGAGTCCTAGTTTCAGGTAAAAGCTTACTTTGAACTTCGTCGAATGTAAAAGCCACACCTGCATCACCTATTTTTACTTTAAGCCATTCTATCAAATTCTGTGAACAATCTTCTTTTACATAAAAATGTAGTACACGTCCTGACCTACCTGGAGGAAATCTTAAAAATTTTGAAACTTCCGCAATCTCGGTCTCATTTAATTTTATTTTCTTCTCCATTTCTAATTCATCTTGACCGTGATCACTGAATAGGGTTAGAACCGATTTCTTGGCTATATTTTCGTTTAAACTTTTTATAAAATTAAGAAGAGTTGTCTCAAAGTAGTTCATAGCATGCTTGTATTCCGCACTAAAAGGACCGTAAGTATGGCTCATAGAATCAAGTAACCCGATATAAATATTGATTAGAGTTTTGCGTCCTTCATACTTTTCTAATATTCGCTTTGCCACTGAGAAAGCATCTATCAGTTCTGAATAGCCGATACTGTTTTTTTCGGTTCCCAGTAGATGTGAAAGGCCGGTGCCCGCTATATTCCAGGGTAGTAGTTCAGTGTGGAGTACATCTTCTTCGTCTAAAATATTATAGATTCCCTCTTCTAATAATAATAGTTTAACATCTATTCCACTGCGATATAGCATGTCGTAGTTGGGAGATTTAACCGAAGCCATCTTAAGTGTATCTACAATAGTGCCTAGTTGAGGAAACAGAATCTTATGTCCCATTATACCGTGTCTTTCGGGGGGTAAGCCAAAATGAATAGAGGGAATTGCAGCGGATGTGATTGTTGGAAAAATTGAGCTTAAGACTATTCCATTAATTTTTTTATAAATTTTGAGAAATCTGTCTGCTAGCAGGAATTGTTGGGTGCCGAGAGAGTCCACCATCACGTTAACAACATATTTTGCTTCCAAGCAATCGTTTTCCTCAAGCATCCGTTTACAATTTTTATTTTCAAAAAGAGTTTTTCGATCACTAACTTTTACCCCCAAAATTTGAAAGGCTGTAGGCATGGCCATGAAAATGTTTTGATTATAATTCGGAATGAAAAGATCCTCGTTGTCGAAAAGCGGTTTAACTATGTTTATATCTTGCATTTATTTTTCTCCTTAAAGTAACTATCTTTAGATAGGATAATATAAAATAGCACGATTTAAAGAAAATAAGGGTGTCGCACAGTTGAGTTCAATAGTCGGTGTCTATGGCAAAAATGGAGAAAATGTCTTCCAGTACTTAGTAAAGATGCTTCGGGAAACAACTCATAGAGGCTCTAAATTTGCGGGAATAGATATAGATCATAGTATATGCAAAGTAAAGGGAATTGAGAAATTATTGAATCAGAATATAAAAGGTTGTAAAGGCATTGGTGTTGTCTCTAGGGATGTTGAACAGCCCTTTCAGTATGAAGGATTAGATTTATCACTCGTATGTGACGGGGAGATTTACAATAAAAGGCAAATCGAGGACTTGACAGGTAGTCAACTTTTAAATAATAAAGAATCAATTTTACTAGTTTTCAAAAAATTCCTCTCAGAGAAACAGAATGTTTCGAATGCGGTGGAGAGGACATTAGAATTTCTGGAGGGAATATATGCATTTGCATTATTCTATAAAAATTATTTCCTAATTACTAGAGACCGTATAGGTGTTAAACCACTATACATATCCGAAGAGAAGGGAAGAATAGCTTTCGCAAGCGAAAGAAAGGCTCTTTGGAGCATAGGCATGTTTAATACATACCCTCTGCCTCCCTCGTCTTGGGCAGTTATAAGAGAATCGGGAATTAAAATTAATTATATTAAAAATCTTGAAGAACAATATTTTAAGGAGGTGAGTCTTGAAAAAGCTGAAAAAGAGCTGCTAAACCTATTATTAAAATCCGTAGAAAAAAGGCTCAAAAAAAGAAAACCATTTGGCGTGCTTTTCTCTGGGGGGCTAGACAGCGTTGTTTTAACCAAAATTGTTAAGGATTTAGGATATGAACCTATTTTATATTGTTCCGGTGCAGAAAATTCGAAAGATATTAGAGGCGCAATGAGGGCTGCAGAGGAATTGGAATTACCGATCAAATTTTACTATATGACTTTAGAAAAGCTAAAGGAAAAACTGCCAAACATTGTTTACATGATTGAAGAAACCAATCCACTGCAAGTAAGCATTGCTCTACCTGTATATTTTTCAACTTTACAAGCAAAAAACGACGACTTAGAATTCATGATGTCTGGAACTGGTGCAGACGAACTCTTTGGAGGATATGCAAGATATATTCAAATTCTAGAATCTGGAGGGTACACTGCTTTACATAGGGCCCTATTATATGATATTAAGAATATAGCGGAAGAAAATCTTCAGAGAGATGATGCTGCAAGTATGTCTAATTCAGTCGAATTAGTATTACCTTACCTCGATTGTGAATTGGTAAAGTATGCTTTATCCATTCCGCCTCGTTATAAAATTGTAAAAATCGACTCGATCTGCATAAGGAAATTTATTCTTAGAAAAATTGCTGAGAGAATAGGACTTCCAAAAGTTTTAGTTGAACGTCAAAAGATTGCTATGCAGTATGGTAGTTATAGTTATAAACTTTTGCAAGAACTGGCCCAAAAAAATGGATTCAACAAAAATCTAAGCAAAAAATATGGATACCATAGTCCTTTAAAGCTGTATATCGAAACAGTGGCTAGACTAAAAAAAGTTCCCGGCACAAAACGCGAATTAGAGGAACTGGTAAAAAATATCATATGAAACAATTAAACACTCAAGACTAGGAGATAATTACTTGATGTGCGAAATCTAAATAAAGTTCAGATTTTATCTTTTAAACATAGTTGGGAGGTGTAATATGGTGGTTCAATTCAAAAGGGGTCACCTTTATTATCCTGAAGTGCCAGCCTGCCAAATTTTGGAATGGACGGTTGAGAGATTTCCGGACAGACCGGCATTTGTATATCCCGCAGAGATGACCTTTAAACAATTTAAAGATCAGGTGGACATATTTGCCACAGCGTTAAAAGAGCTAGGGGTGAAAAAAGGAGACAGAGTAATTATATATGGGCCTAATCTTATCCAGTGGGAAATAGCATGTTATGGAGTATGGAAGACAGGGGCTATCCTAGTGCCTATGAATCCATTATTCAAAGAATACGAGGTAGAATACGAAACAACCGATTCTGGAGCAGAAACAATGATAGTTTTCCAACTCATGTATCCTAATGTAGCAGCGGTCAAGGACAAAACTAGACTCAAAAACATAATAGTAATGGAGTTTGGAGAGAAACCAGAAGGTACAATCGGATGGTCAGAACTAATGTCTAAAACAAAACCAGATCCACCAGAAGTGAAATTCAATGCAAAGGAAGACTTAGCGGCACTGGTATACACGAGTGGAACAACTGGACTGCCTAAAGGAACCATGCTTACACATTACAATCTGGTTTCAAATGTGGTCCAAATATCTCAGGTTTTTGATATAAGCGAAATAGATGTTGCAATGAATGTGCTTCCTCTTTACCATATTTATGGGCTAAATGTTTGTATGAACGCCGCAATATGGTCAGGTGCAGCACAAGTGATTGTACCAAGGTTCGATGTCAAACAATTCTGCGAACTCATAGAGAAACATAAAGTAACATACAGCCTGTGTGTACCACCAATATTCCTTGCGGTGGTAAGACATCTTGAAGACCCAGCCATAAAAGGATACGATTGGTCAAACCTCAAAGTTTTCAATAACGGCGCTGCACCTATTCCTATGGAGCTTCTTGAAAGATTTGACAAATTAGCCAAAGAGAAGTGCAACGCTCAAGAAGTGACTGTGCAGCACGGCTGGGGACTAACTGAAGCCTCACCTGTTGTGGCTGTTAACCCCATGTATCGCCGAAAAATGGAGTCCCAAGGAACTCTGCTTCCCGACACTTACCATAAAGTCATTGATATTGAAACCGGTGAAGAACTTCCCGAGCCCGGACAAGTTGGAGAGTTAGTTATTAGGGGTCCCCAAGTCATGAAGGGTTACTGGAATAGGCCCGAAGCCACCGAGAGTGCGTTCTGGACCGATCCTAAAACCGGTGAGAAATGGCTAAGAACTGGTGATGTGGCATATATTGATGAAGAGGGGTATGAGCATCTTGTTGACCGTTTGAAAGAAATGATCAAGTATAAAGGCTGGAGTATAGCGCCCGCTGAATTAGAAGATCTCTTATTTAGGAACCCACATGTTTTTGATGCAGCGGTCATTGGTAAGCCTTCCCCTGAGCTGGATGTTGGTGAGATTCCCAAGGCTTTCATAATTTTGAAGCCGGATTCAAAGGGTAAAGTCACGGAACAGGATATAATGGATTGGGTCGGTGAGAACATTGCTGCTTACAAGAAGATTCGCGAGGTCGAATTTGTGGACAGCATTCCTAAGACAATTTCAGGTAAGATTCTGCGGCGTGAGTTAATTGCACAGGAAAAGAAAAAAATGGGAGTAGAATAAAAATTTAGGCTCGTATATTTTTTGAAATGAAGGAGTTCTTCTTTTTGGCTCCTTCAAATTTTTATCTTATTTTTAATTGAAGTTTTAGGGTTGACTTAATATTTTTATTCACTTGGGTATGATTACTGTTGGTGGTTTAATGCGTTCCAATATATGGTAAAGACCATTTTAGAATCGTGTTCCTTCCCAGCTTAGAGATTTTAGAAGCCTTTGGTAAACTGGAGGGGTTTTTGAAAAAAAGGAACTAAAAATTTTGCGATTTGTGTTGCTTTGGTATTTTTATTTTTCCGATTATGTGGAATTAAAAGTTTTTAGAATCCTTTTTTCCAAATATTATGAAATAGGTGAAATAGATTTCATGGAATTACTGGTTTAGTAATAATTTTAGATTATCAATCTTTCTTTTTTCGCAGAGGAGGCCAGTTCTATCTGGCATCCTTCGGATGTTTCTATTATGTTAAAGTAGTATCCCAGATTGCGACTTATTGCTTCGCCTCTGATTCTGCACAGAATACAAGGAAATTCGTCTGGTAAGTCAAGAGCAGATTTATACTTTTCTTTATAGTTTCTGCTAAGGCATTTTGTAATCTTAGCCTTGAAAGTATTTTCGGTAAACTCTTGAATATTTATCTCGGAGCCCATAGCTCTATCTATGTTTACCAGCGTTTTCACAATCTCTGTAAATTTCATATCTTTGGCTGCCTTCCAGTTTTTAGTCTCTATATCTCTATAGTAATCCCACAATTTGCTCAGGTCTTTACTGTATTTCTTCTTCATGTAGGATATCGCTATGTCCAAGAAGAAAGACAGACCGGAAACTCCTTTTTGCCACTTTTCTAGAGGCGATAAATCTGCGATTTTTATTGATGGAGCCGCAGCTTCACGAGTCACTGGTTCAACTGGCGCCTCTTCGGCCTCAAACATGGAACGAAAAGCAGTACTAGGCCCAGTAGCAAACTCACCTAGCATCTCCTCGGAGGATTCTGCCTCAGGCAACTCTTTCTCCCTAAATCTTTCCTCGCCCACCGGTTCAATTAATTCCTGTACAGGCTCCTCTACAGGACTTATTTCTTCTTGATAAGAGTCCTCGGGCATGGAGATTCTTTTAAAACCAGTCGTTGATTCAAAGTCCGATCGCGATATGGAAGTGGACTCTTCTGGAATTGGAGCCGGCGTAGGAGCCGGACCATAAGCGGGAGTAGGCGGTTGTGGGCCCTCCCCGGGAGGTGGTGTAGCCCCGATGGGGTATTTTCTCACTTTTGCTTCACTTATTATATTACCTAAGCTTCTCGCTATGGAATAGGGGGATATCAGAGGTAGAGATATGCTGCTACCAATAACACTAGTTAGCACATTAGGGTCAAGTGTGCCTACCTTTTTCACTGCTACGAGGTCTTTTCCCCTGAAGATTGCTATTGACCAGTAATCATCCACTTTACCTATTTGCACTAAGTAGGAACTTCCAGATATACTCGCTTTCCTCGAAAAGGGTTCGAAGACTACAGAGTTGTCTTCTGAAGACATAAAAATTCCTCAAAATTTATTCATTTTGCTTTTAATATTATTATTGTTTTAACCGATTTATTTGTTTTTTCTCGAAAAACTGTTTTAAATTCGTTGTAGAAGTTAGGGACATTTGTCACCCCTTGCTGTTAATTGGTAGGATGTCCT
>NZ_JBRAKS010000148.1:0-9305 GCF_052745115.1 Candidatus Jordarchaeum sp. | reverse complement strand
TTCTCTCCACTATAAGGGTATCCCTACCCCCAAAAACTCATTTTCAAATACTGTAGAAATAGTAAACCATATATACTAATAAAATTAAATCAATTATTTAAAAAACCCCCATACGCTTACGCGTTTTAGACAAAGGACGAAAATCTAAAGTTTTTCATGGGAAATAAAAATATAAATTAACGTTTAAGGAGGAGGACTAATTCGTGTCTACTGAAGATGTAGATAAGATGATGAAGGATTACCGGAAAAAGGTTTTGGCTTCAAGAACGCGATACCAAAGATTCGTAGACATTTTCTCCCTAGTTCCTATTACGGTGTACTTTTTTTTCGATGGTTATTCTCGTGATTTTAACCGGAGCTGGACTTACCGCCCTAGAACATCTACTGAGGCCTCCATTATGGTTAGGCAGTCCCACCCTCTTACCCGATTTTCAACAGAGCATTCTGATACATCTGTGGTTCGTAAATCCAATACCAACCTTGTGGAGTCAGTCGCCATGGAATGCAGCAGCCATCAGCGTGTTAATTGGCTTGGCACTGTTTACGGTGTATTTCATCTCGAGACGCATTGCTTACAAGGAAATCTTTTACCTTGACTTGGGGTTCCTGGCCTTCTTTCTGCTGGGGTTAATTTTAATGTTTGTAGCTCCCAACCTATTTAGCACACTCTATTACTGTTTCCCGGGTACCGTGATATTCGGTCTACTGGCGATTCCCGCCTTAGTCACAATAGCGGCTAAAAGGCCTTTCACTCATCAGTTTTCTGACAGAGTTATTCCCCCCATGATCAAGGAACTAGATATTTACAAAAAAATTCATTATATCATTGCCTCTGTTTGGGGAATAGTTATCATTATTAATGCCATTCTGGGTTATCTCGCGTATTATGTACCCTCAACTAAACCATTGTGGGCTGCTCTATTCTTTATGCCTCTGTTCTTTCTGATTTATGCTTGGGCTTTCACGACTCATTTTCCCGCATGGTATACCGCAGAGTTATGAAAACACCATTACAAGGGGCATCAACCCCTCTGACACGCTTGGTAAGAATAGTGGGGGCAGCCCTGATGCTCTTCGCAGTGTTGGTCATTTTAGTAAGTCTTGGGCAGACATCATCCATACTGGGAATACTAGAAATTGTTGTTGCCATAATTCTCATAGCTGCCGGAATAGGAATAATTCTCGTCAAAAAGTGGGGCTGGTACCTAACGATGGGTGGACTAGTTTCTTATGTTGTTCTTCTGTGGTTGGCTTATGTCTTTCCTAATGTCAGTATAATTGATTGGATAACCTCAGTTAACAACTTCTTGTACAATCTCTCGTTCGCTGCGCCATCCGAGCAATTCTTGTTCCTGGCGGTGGTTCTTTCAGGTATTTCATCGGTGTTTTTATGCTATCTGTTTCCAAAGCGTAACTATTACATACTTTAGAAAAAATTCATAAGATTCACAATCCAATTATATGAAAGATTTCAGAGTTTAGATTGCTTACCCCTACATCCTAAACCTTTTTTACTTAAATCTTTATCATAATGTCTATTCTAAAAATGGATGGTTGTCCATGTTTAGGAGATGAACTTATGTCTGCTATTGATGATGTGGACAAAATGATGAGTGATTATCGGGAAAAGGTTTTGGCTTCAAGAACCAGGTTTCAAAGATTCGTAGACAGATTCACGATGGTTCCCATGCCCACATACTTTATACTAATGTTTCTCGGGGTTTTTTCAACAGGAACTAGACTCACCTCTCTTGACCTATCCTTGAGATCCTGTGCGATGTTAAGTAGCCCCAACTTTTTAGCTGGTTTCCAGAAAAGCATTTTGATACATCTGTGGTTCATACCCCCCACACCCACTATATGGAACCCCGCTCTAATGACTCCGGGGGCTACCAGCGTTTTGGTAGGCTTCTCACTATTTTTAGTGTATTTCGTCTCCAGACGCTTGGCTTATAATCAAATCTACTATATAGATATCAGTTTCTTGACCTTCTTTCTGATAGGAATATTACTACTATTAGCGGCTCCAAGATTATTCGCCACTCTCTACTACTATTATCCTGCTACACTGGTTTTCGGTCTACTGGCAATTCCATCGTTCATTTCAATAATTGCAGGGAAACCATTCACTTTGCAGCACGTGGAAAGAGTTTATCCCCAGGTTATCAAGGAACTAGATATTTACAAAAAAATCCATTATCGGGTTGCTACATTTTTTGTGTTGGTGTTCATTATCAACTCTGCAGTATTTTATTTCCGTTTCTATCTTCCTACAGCCTCACCAGTATTCACCGCTCTATTCTTCATGCCATTCTACTTTTTGATCCTAGCTTGGGCTTTCATGACTCATTTTGTAGGATGGTACCGCCGAAGAGTACTGAAAACACCGTTACAAAAACCAGCAACTTCTCTCCCTAGTTTAGTAAAAATTGGTGGCGCATTGCTGATAATCTACGGGCAGTTGACCTTTATAGTTGGCCTTTGGATGTCAACATCGATAACATTCAGTGCTTTATCGTATATCCTTGCCATAATTCTTATGCTCTCAGGATTCGGAGTAATTCTCGTTAAAAAATGGGGCTGGTACCTTGCAATAAGTGGACTTTTCTCTCATATCGGTCTCTATTGGTTAACCTGGATTGCTACAACCTACAGTTTAACGGATTGGTTAGCCTCTGTAGGCAACTTCTTTGTCACCCTCTCCCTTTATCCGCCATCTGACAACTTATTATTCTTGGCGTTAATCTTTTCAAGCGTTTCATCGATATTCCTGTGTTACCTATTCCCGAAAAGAAACTATTATCTACTTTAGAAAAAGTGCAATCAAATAATTTTCTCTCTTTTTTCGTACAAAAATCAATCCAGAATAAAATCTTGATATTAGGCCTTATATACTCCGTAGGTTTTCACGGTGTTAATCATCGCTCTGATATTCTCAGGTTTTGCCTCTCTTGGAGGTGTACCTTTCAAAATAAATCCTCCTCTTTCTCCTACAATATTAATGAGCTTTTTACAGTGGTCTTCAATCTTTGCTGGTGTTCCGAAGGTAAGCATAACCTCTGTAAGGTTTCCATCGATGCATATTGAATCTCCGAGGAGTTCTTTGGCTTTGAATATGTCTGTTGAGGCGTCAAGCTCCAGTACGCATCTACCCTTAGGGAGTTCTTTAAGGTACGGCAAATTGAGAGTCCAATCTCCGTCACAGTGTAGAATAGCGATTATACCCTCCTTACTCAGCAAGTCCACCAACCTTTTAATTTGTGGAAAACCAATTTGCTCAAAATGTCTTAAGGTGGAGAAAGAGCTGCACTCTCTATGCAAACCAATAAGCGCCCTCGGAATACTGGATAATTTGCATGAAGCTATGGCAAGCTGTGCTATCTCTTCGGTGAACTTTTCAACTGTACAGGCGACTATGTCAGAGTGTCTATACGTGTCAAGGCAAAACTTTGCATAAGATCTCATCAGTGAGAGAACACCAAGCGGGCTCTCCATACCACCCCCCGCAAAGCAGGGAATCCCTAATTTTTTAAGTCTTTCTAAATTAGAAGTAACCATTCGAGACGCTGATTCCATGTCATCGAAAAATTTCTTAAGGACCTCAGGTACATTCGGTCGGATCTTTGGAAGCAGCTTAATCAAGGTCTGCACATAGCCATTTTTATAAGCGTACTCATAATCCTCTTCCTTCATAATTTCAGTCTCAATCAACTGATGCGTAGAATTAAAAGGTGTCCCCTCCCATGGGTACCTTACTAGGCAAGGCTCTGCAATAACCATGGTCAATAGACTCATAGGCAAAGGGGGACGCGTGTGCATGTCCAGCTGAAATTCCAAGTGAAACTTCTCTAAAGCCATCATCATCTTCTCATTATCAGTCATAAAGTCCTTAGAGCTAACACCTGCGTAAGCCCCAGCGTATTGATACTCAGAACAGATCACAGGAACCCTGTCCGGAACCCCGAGATTTACAGCAGTTTGAATTCTTTCTTCCCTCTCCTTATACAGCTCTTCCTCTTCTCCTCTCAACGTCTTCACCAAAATCTTTTCTATAGGTTTATTACAGTTACAGGGCAAACTTCGGCTTTAATAGCATTATTCTTTTTAACTTTTTAGGAGACTAGTGAAGTTTTTATATCTTATCTTAGGTTAGTTAAATGCAAAAAATTCTGCAAAAATGAAATTTAAACTGTTAGTGGGGTGCTTGCTTGCCTTTAAAGATGCATGAAAACGAAACCATGACTCCTAGAGAGAGGATGGAAACAGTTTTAGATATAAAGGAGCCTGACCGTGTTCCTGCTATTATCGCTTTCCACGCGGCTCAAGCCAGATTAACCGGGATGACCATAGAAGAATTTTTCTTCGACGTACCAAAATCCTTCGAAGCCACCAAGAAGGTTTGGGAAATGTTTGGGGGTTTTGATGTGTACACCGGGTGCTCGCCTATCCTTGGTTATTATCTTCCCTGGCCCAACTCACACAGTATGATCTATTTCAATTGGACCCTTCCAAAGGGCAATATTACCGAGCAGATGCATGAGAAGGAGCTTATGAAGCGTAGCGACTATGATCTCGTAATTGAAAAGGGCTTTGCCCCCTTTAAGAGGAGGCCCGAGTTGGAGAAGGATTTCATGAATTATGTGGGTCAGTTCGCTGCATTAGATACGGGTAGTTGGCTCAAGGAAATGGATGTTCCGTCAATGTTTGTGGGGGCTATAGAACCGCCCGTTGATATTATATCTTTTCCGAGAAGCTTTAACAAGTATCTGACGGATGTTGTTGAGATTCCCGATAAGGTTGTGGAGGCCTGTGAGGCTACTGTGGATGAGATGCTTGCCACACTAGACGTACAGATCCAGTTCCTAGGGGGTGAAAAGGGTCCAAAGGCGGTTCTCTACGGGTTTTCACGAGTGGCGTCAAGTTTTATTTCGCCCAAGAAGTTTGAACTATTCTGGCCCCACCTTAAAAAAATTGCAGAAGCCATCATAGATAAGGGATGCATTGTTCAGTTCCACCTAGATAATGACTACACAGACTTTCTAGAATATTTCACCGAATTTCCAAAGGGCAAAACCTGGTTCCACCTGGACACAACAGACATATTTAAAGCCAAAGAAATTCTTGGAGATAGAGCGTGCCTAATGGGTGACTTGCCGCCTCAAATTACCGGTTTGGGAACACCCCAAGAGGTGGAAGATTACTGTAAGAAACAGATAGAAGGCTGCATGGAGGGCGGAGGCTACATACTTTGCTCCTCCTGTGTGCTACCTGACAACATACCCGCCGAGAATATTAAGGCTATGAAAGACTCGGTGATGAAGTACGGCTTCTACCGAGCCTAATCAAAAAACATGTTCACCTGATAAAATAATTTTAGCAATCAATTTATCGTTGAGGTGCTAGGATTGCTTTATCGTGATTCCGCTGTAGAAGCTCAGAAGCTATATTATGATATGATTCTAAAATCTGGTTTCCCCGTAAAGGGATTGAAACCAGAAGACCTAGAAGTGGTTGACTTCGGCCTAAGCCAAGGAGAGCTGGATTATTTTAAAAGAGTAGGTCTTGGAATATATGTGCTGGTAAACGAGGCCGAATGTGGAAAGATTTTATGCTTTCTTCCAAACCAGTACATGCCCGAGCACCGCCATCAATCAGTGGTTGTTATGCCCAAAGGCTCGGAAATTAAGAAGGGTTTCTTCGATTTAAAGAAGCTCGTGAAAGACTTTAAGGTTCTAGAGGAATATGGTGAAGACGCTGTCTACATGGTGCCGGAAAAAGAAGACACCCCAATTCCCAAGGGGGGTATCCTCATCCCTGGCAAACAGGAGTATTTCCACACCATAAAGGGTACTGGCTCAATGTTTGTACCCGGAAAACCCACCGCTAAACCTACCTACCTCATACCAGAAGAACATCGTCCCCATACCACCGCGCTACACGAAGTCTTCCTAGAACCTGGAGTGGGATTCCATCTCGCCGCCAATACACCACACAGTGTGGTCGCGGGTCCTGAAGGTCTCGTGGTTTTAGAGTTCTCTCTAACAAGTAGAGATCCTCTAGACATATTCACAAATCCCAAAATAGATAGAATTACTCGCATCGGGGAGCTTTTCCAAAATAACACAAGAGAAGGGATGATTATTAAGAGAAGAAACGAATCCGTTCTGGTATCTCACACTCACTGGGATAGAGAATGGCACAAACCGTTCCAGACTTTCCGAGGGTACATGGTGGAAATGATTGACCGTCTCCTAAGCATTATGGAGAAAAACCCTGACTACGAGCACTTTTTGCTAGATGGTCAATCCATTCTCCTTGAAGACTACTTTGAGGTGAGACCCGAAAACAAAGAACGTATACGCCCACTTGTTAGCAAGGGTCGCATAAGTATAGGTCCCTTCTACGTTCTACCAGACATGTTTCTGGTCTCTGCAGAATCTGTGGTGCGGAATCTGCTTCTGGGCATAATGATTGCCGAAGAGTATGGAGGAGCGCAGAAAGTCGGGTATCAGCCAGACTGCTTCGGGCAACTGGCTCAAACTCCTCAAATAATGAAGGGATTCGGTTTTAAAGGCTTCATTTTCTGGAGAGGGTTGGGGAATGAAGTTGACACTCTTCCAACAACTTTTCTGTGGGAAGCTCCAAGTGGAGACAGAATCCTCACCCATCAGATTGCAATTGGCTACTTTAATGTAGGCGCCCTTCCAGAAGATGTAGAGGCTGCTATCACGCTAATTGAAAAAACAAAAAATATGCTTGAAGAAAGAAGCAACAGAAATTTTCACCTATTTCTTAATGGTCACGATCACGCCTTTCCCCAAGAACACATTCCCCGAATAATAAAAGCCTACAACACGAGGCATCCCGATGAGCCCATAAAATATGGAAGCCTAGAAGAATTTTTCAATCAGCTCCAAGAAAATATCGAGGATTTACCCGTGTACAGAGGTGAGTTCAGAGGAGCGCGCCTATTTCCTATTTTGCAAGGAGTTCTATCTTCACGCATGTATCTGAAGCAAGCAAACCATAGATGTCAAACAAAACTGGAAAACTACACGGAACCCTTCTCCGCCTGGGCTTGGACCCTTGGAGAAAATTATGATAGAAATTACCTGTGGCTGGCTTGGAAGTGGCTTCTTAAGAACCATCCCCATGATAGTATTTGTGGCTGCTCCATTGACCAGGTCCACCGAGAAATGGAAACCAGATTCGCTTGGAGTGAGCAGATATCCGATCTACTCACACTTAAAGCAATGGAGCAGATAGCCTCAAAAGCAACTATCACAGAAAGTGGATTTCCCATAGCGGTCTTCAACCCTTCTCCATGGACAAGAACCGGGGTGGTGGAATTCCTCTCAGAACCATTCCCACCCTTCACCTTTTCGAGCCAGCAATTTACCTTTAATCCCTCTCTTTTGAAGAGTATGGAGTTCACACCGGATCGCAACTTCTACATTGTGGATCAAGAGGGCCGAACTTTTCCGGTAGAGTTATACCTCGATCCGGAGAGCACCGCGTTCCGATTTTTTGAAAACATCACACGTTACACCTTGAGGTTTCTTGCTGAGGATGTTCCTGCCTGTGGATACAAGATACTCTACCTTAAAGAAGGAAAAGCCGAAGGGGTAAAGTCAACCCTGAAGGTTAATGTTAATGAGAGAATTATGGAGAACGAGCATTTTAGAGTCAGGTTTAATCTGAACGGTACAATGGATATAACCGAACTAAAAAGCGGAGTCACTTTTTCGGGGCTGCACCTGTTCGAAGATGCGGGAGATAATGGCGACGAGTACAATTACTCCCAACTCAAAGAAGACACCGTTTTCACCAGCGAGAATCTTGAGTCTGAAATCTCATTCGAAAAACATCACACACGAGTGGACGCAGTTGTAAAAATTGGGATGATTCTCCCAAAAAGCTTAGAGGAAGAGAATCGCAATCACCGTTCCGGTGAGAAAGTGCCTCTAAAAATAACTTCGCGAATATCTCTCTTTCCCGGTGCGAGGTTTGTTGGCTGCAAAACGGAAATCGAAAACAACGTCAAGGATCACCGTCTAAGAGTGCTCTTTCCCACAGATATAAAATCTGAGGTAATTCATGCAGATGGCCACTTTGGAGTGGTTGAAAGAAGCCTAAAACTTCCCGATTATACAAACTGGATAGAAGTGCAAACCACTGCAAGCCACCAGAATCTCTTCGTCGACCTAAACAATGGACAAAAAGGCCTAGCCATTTTAAATAAAGGATTGCCAGAGTACGAAATTTATGGGGAAAATGATAAAACTATAGCTGTAACACTTGTCCGCTCAGTTGGCTGGTTGTCAAGAAACATAGACAATAATAACCGCAAAATCTTCGGAGGCCCAGCAATACCGACACCAGAAGCACAGTGCCAAGGTCGGCTCACAGCGGAATACGCCATAATACCCCACTCCGGAGACTGGGAAGAAGCCCAAATTCCAAGAATTGCTAGAGAGTTCACTTGTGAATTAAAGGCAGTAGAAGTTAAGAATCCGAGTAGTGAGCTACCCGCCTCCATGAGCTTCCTAGAATTGGATTCCACATCTATAATTCTTTCCGCTGTTAAGAAAGCTGAGAGAGAGGACGCTCTGGTAATCCGCATCTACAACACTGGAAAAAAAGCGCAAAACGCTATCTTAAAGCTCTATAAACCGGTAAAATCGGTCAGCCTGATTAACCTTAGAGAAGATGAAACAGCAGAACAGATTCCAGTATCCGCACAGGGAAAAGAACTCCAACTGGGACTTATCCCCCCAGCAAAAGTGGTGACTCTAAAAGTAAAGTTTGAGAAAGCCTAACACCCTATATGCGACATACAGCTGAAAAGAGCGAATATATTATGCCCCAACTTGTAAAAGGAGGTACACAACTGCTACAGATAAATTTATATAAATTATCAAATATTAACTTAAGTTATAGTACTGATTAGGTTGAAGGAGGCTGCAAAATACACGGGTTTACATCCAAACACGTTGCGCAGATACATAGACCAGGGCGTAATAAAGGGCATAAGGCTTAACTAACTTGGGTTTATTGGAAAATTCACCCCTAGCTGTAATAATAGAAAAAAATCCGCAACTTGCTAAGTATCAAGCATCTGAGGGAGAAGCATTACAGATTAATGGCAAAACATATTGTTGGGTGAAGTTGCAGGATGATGGTAGTATTATTGTTCCCATAGAAACTTTAAAGAAATATGAGATTAACCCTGGTGATCGTTTACTGGCGGTGAGGGGTTTACAACAGTAGGAAGATTTAATACTAAATAATACCATATATGGCTA
>NZ_JBRAKS010000147.1:0-9394 GCF_052745115.1 Candidatus Jordarchaeum sp. | reverse complement strand
GAACCGAACACCATTTAGGCGGTGTCCTAAATGGGTAAGTTTCGGACAACGGTTGTTTAAATGGCTGAAGAACAAGACCAAGAAGAAATCCTAAAAAGATCCGAGCAAATGGTAGAACTATTCAAACAACTAAAAGGAAAAAACTTCCAAGAAATCCCCGCCCCACCATTCACAAAATGGCTAAACGGAACAATCATAGACGCCAAACGCGGAGAAATCGAACTAGAATTCACGGTACGCCCCGAAATGGCCAACCCCACCGGACTCCTACACGGCGGAATGCAATGCGCCCTAATGGACGACACCATCGGAGTAACCACCGCAACCCTCGGATACCCCGGATTCCTAATAAGCATCGACTTCCACGTAGACTACCTAGGAAAAGTAAAAGTAGGAGAAAAAGTCCGCGTCAAAGGACAAATCGTACGCGAAGGCCGAAAATCGTACACGCCATGGCTGAAATACACGATACTCAAGGAAACCTAATAGCAACCGGCAGCTCAAACCTATCCAAAACAAGCTACAAACCAGACTACCTCAAAAACATAAAAGGCAAATAATACCCTCATAGAAAATGAGTTTCCCTTTAAAAAAACAAATCAGAAAAAAGTAAAAAACAAGAATTAAAAAATAAGACAGGGATCAAATCCCAGTCCCATTAAAAACCAAGTTACGCAGGTCCAGCAGCCAGAATCTTCTTCCCTTCCTCAAGCCCAAGTCTGAACTGCTCAATGTTCTTTTCCGGATTCCATAGCCGCTCTCGGATAACCTTCTCAACCGTCTCCACCATCACTGGAATCTTCCCAGTAGCCATAGCCATACCTAGAAAAATCATATTAACACCAGAATAGTCACCGTACTTCTCCTCAGACAACTGGTTAGCATTAACCACATAAATGTTATTGTTAAACTTCTTCAGATTCTCAACCACTTTCTCAAGAGGAGGATACTCCGCCTCACCAGTCCTAACCTGAGGAGGCCAAATTTCATACCGGTTCATAATAATCAAACCATCCTCAGAAACATACTTAATGTTCCGCAGAGTCTCCGCCATCTCCATACTCAAATACAGGTCAGCCTGACGCACCGGAATAAGAGACGAATGAATAGACCGCCGCTCATCAAACTTCTCACCCTTCTCCAAAACAGCGAACCTCACATGGCTATCCACAGCTCCCTCACGCTGCGAAGCACCACGAGACTCCGTACCAACAACCACCATACCCTCAACAAGACCCGCCTCCTTCAAAAGCTGACCCAGAGTCATTGTGCCCTGTCCACCGACCCCACAGATGTACACGTTTACTTTTTTCATTTCTTGCCTTCCTCCAGGATTGTGGTTCCGGGCCAAACCTTGGTGACGCTGATTGCGCAGCCCTTGCATAGCTGTTTGCACACCATGCACTCTACGCATCGGGATAGTTCAATCTTTGAAACCTTTTCGCCTTCAAACTCTGTGACTGTAATTGCTGGGCAACCATATTCTTTAACACACTCCTCACAGAATATGCAAGCGTCCTCATTCACGTCAATGTACATTTTAACGCCCTTTTCCTTGCGTGCCTCAATGGTTGACCTGGCGCGCCGCCTTGTCTCCAGGATACACTCTTGCTGAGATATGACTACACGTACACCGGTTTTCTTGAAAGCATCCTCGAAAATGGCAATCGTACCCCTAACATTGAACGGGTCCGCCACGCGCACATAGTCCACGCCCAGAGCGGTCACGATGTCTCTGAGGTTCACGCTCTTAGCCGGCTTTCCCGACCAGTCAATACCCGTCGCCGGAGTAGGCTGGTGACCGGTCATAGCGGTCCAGCGATTATCCATAATGACCAGTAGGAGATCCGCATCGTTCCAAACCGCGTTCAAAAGACCGGGAATCCCGGTGTGCAGAAACGTGGAATCGCCAATGAAAGCAACCGTCTTCTGCTTCTTAGTCTTATAGCTCATACCTGCAGCAATACTCTCACCCGCAGACATGCAGGTCATCAAGTCACCCATGTTAAACGGGGCGAGTGCTCCCATGGCGTAGCAACCGATGTCGTTTGCCCACACTACGTCGTAGCCTTTGTTTTCTACGGCTTTTTTGATGGCGTAGTATGTGGCTCTGTGGGGGCAGCCGGGGCACATGTTGGGTGTCCTCATGGGTAGCATTAGTGCGGCTTCCAGTATTTTCATGTCTAGGCCGCTTGTGTCTATGGGTGGCGTTTTGTTGAATACTTTAGAATAAGCCTGTATTGCGATATCAGTGTTTAACTCGCCCACTGATGGGAAGAGTTCCTTTCCTTTTATCGGGATTTCTAGTCCCTGGTCGTAGGCTATTTTTTTGATTTCTCCCTCAAGGAATGGGTCTAATTCCTCCATTACGATTATTTGTTCTAGATTAGATGCGAAGTCTGCAATCTGTTTTGGTGATAGTGGGTATACTAGTCCAAGTTTTAGTATAGGTACATCGTAAACTCCCAGATTGTCCAGTGCCTCAAGGGTATAGTCGTAAGACATTCCGGAGGTTATTATTCCGGTTTTGTTGTCACCAGGCAATACTCTGTTGAGCTTGGTGGTGGGAACATATTCCTGTATCATCTTGTTCTGGTTGTTTATTAGTTTCTGATGATTTTGCACCGCTAGCACCAGAGTGTTGTAGTATTTGCCCCAGTTCTTTTGGAAGTAGCCCTCTTTTGGCGGATCTTTGAGTTCTCCCAGTTCCACAGTGCCCACAGCGTGGCATGCTCTAGCAGTACTATTAATTATTACTGGCACATCAAATTTCTCGGAAATGTTGAAAGCCTCGACCACGAAGTCCTTGCTCTCCTGAGTACTGGAAGGCTCAACAACTGGGATGCGGGCATGCAACCCATAGTAACGGTTATCCTGCTCATTCGTACTCGATAATGCTGCTGGGTCGCCACCGTTAATTATAACAAGGCCCCCAGTAGGTGTAACACCACTATAAGCAAGCGTGAACATTGGATCAGCGGCAACGTTCATTCCGACCATTTTGAAAGTGCATAGTGATCGCACACCCGCCCAGCTGGCTCCGATTGCGTTTTCTAGTGCGACGTACTCGTTGGTCGAATACTGGAATACTAGTCCTGGTAGTTCTTCTGCTATGGCGGCGAGTGCGTCTCCGACTTCGCTGGCTGGTGTTCCGGGGTAGGTGCTTGCGAATCCTATTCCGGCTTCTAGTGCCCCTCTGGCCATGGCTTCGTTTCCGAGCATCACGACTTTTTTACCTTTTTCCCTACTTATTAGTTCTTTAATGGTTGACACCTCCAAGAAAGCGTAATAATCATTACATTGAAACGTTGTCTTACTATATATAAAAATCTAACCTCAAAAATTAATTTGGTCTGTAGCTTAATAAAAGAGAATTGTAGGAATTAAACTCGCAGTTCCATTTTACCTCTTAAGACTTGTGTGTTCTGTACTTCTGTACTATTTCTTTGATCTCTTCTTCTGAGAGTTTATCGTGCTTAGCGATTCTTTAATCAATTCAGCAGTAAAGCTCTTTCAACTGATTTGACAGGTCTGGTAATTCCAGTTTCTTCATAATTACTGGTTCGTTAAAGCTGTAGACAAGTAGTTTGGTCTTTGGATCTATCACTAGTTTCTCCCTTTTACTCTAGGGGAATCACAACCTGGCCCTTACTGCTCACTACTACAACATCTGATTCCCTAGTGCTAACCGTAAAATTCCCCATCTTTTCTCACTTTCTTACACTTATAATACTAATTGAAGTGCCGTTTTACAGATTACGAGCAGATTCTGACGCAACCTCTACGCTTAACCTCTTTTCCGAAGGCTTACAGCGTTTTTTCTTTAGCGTGTTTATGTCAAGTTTTGGCTGGCTAGATTTCGCTTATTTCTATTTTTCTTTCTTGGAGTTTTTTGGCTATAATCTTCAAGAACTCTTTGATATCCTCTAGGTTGTGATGTAATATGTTATATACTCGATCTAAATCAAGCTTGGTGTATGTGTGTGCCAAAACATGTCTGAAACGTGCCATAGCAACAAGTTTCTTGGCTAACTCCTCTGATATCAGCTTCTCCTCGCTAAGAACTATGAACGCGTCGGCATAACTTTCGGGTGTTCTAAGTACGAGTTTCGATATGGTTTTGAGGGCAATGTCTATGCAGCCTTGTACCGCCATATATAGATGCCACAGAACGCTTCCGAGCAAAACAGAGTCCCGTGCTATTTCTTCCATGCTCTTCTCTTTAACCTCTTCTAAAAACCTGATAGCTTCGGTAACTGATTCAAAGAGCATCCAGAACTCTCCTTAACCGGTCCTCTTTCATTCTAGTGAGGGTCTCTTTCAACTCTAGCGCTGAAACAAGAGTATCATAAACAAAATTTTCTTGAACACTTCTATCCTTAATAAACAAAGGTTTTCCCTCTTTGATAACGTTGTATCTAAAGAGTGGTGGAGCATCATTTAAGACTCTAACATCGATCTCAACATTTACTTCTACTGGTAGCTTGGCTAGTAGCTCCATAAACTTCTCATGTCCTTTGTCTCTGAGGTAAACAGCTATATCTAAGTCGCTGAATCTGTTGGCTCTCTCCTTAGCGTAGGATCCATAAATATAGGCGAATAGAACATTGCTGCTCCTTTCTAAACACTCTCCCACTTTCTCAACAATACTCCTCAATGTATCCACCATCGTGAAAATAGAAGAAAACAATAATACTCAAATTCTTTTCCAAAGTTTTCAAGCAACTGGATTCCAATGTTTAATAATAAATTCTCCTTCTTTTTTTAAATTTTTATGCTTCGATCAATAGAAAATGTTTATTAGAGTACAAGAGTTTTTAAAAAATTGTTATAGAGGCTGAGGAGATGGATTAGATTGTTTCTTGACGAGGATCTAGATTTGCAAAAAGCGTGGAAACGGCTCATCGCGATATTATTTATACTGATGATTCCTGCTTTTCTTAGTTTCGTGTGGTTCGGGTTTTCCAATGTGCCCAAAATGTATCCCTTGTGGGATTCACAAAATATAATGTTATTTCTAAGGGTCTCAGATCTTTCTGTTAGTGTAGAATTGGGTAGCTCTATGCTGTTTAATACAGTTAATGTTTCTGGGATTGTTCTAAATCTAATACCTGTAATGTTCTTCTGGATTGTTTTTACAGTTATTGGTGCTTATTACTGGATAATCATGCGACTCGCTAGAGATGGGAGCTTCTGGTTTTCTCCTCTAGGCACTAGGCCTTCCAACCGTTATCAGACGTTTGGAGAAGCAAAGAAAAGACTTAGAGAGATTGTCGGAAGTGGTACTGGTGATGAGAGATCTGCTCTCTACCTGTTTGTGATATTTTATGTGGTGGGATTCTCGTCTACGATACTGATTATATTATTAGGTTTTGTAGGAATTTTTGAGCTGTTTGAGGCTCTCATAATATGGTTGGTGTTTCTAGTTCTCAATATTATTCCCGAGTGGAGAATGTGGAATAAAATCAGGTAAAACGTGTCATAAAAGGTGAGAATTTACTTTCTTAGCTTGCTGACTTTTTTCTTATCTAATTCTCGTTAATAAGTAGTTAAAATTCATGATAAAAATTATGAAGTATAGATAATGATTTTTTGGTTAATTCTCTACTTATTTTATATTATTTTTTTGGGTATTATAACTAATCCTTTCAATATTGGGTGTTTTTGGGGCCCTTATTACACTTAATATGGTTGCCACTTTCGGGGTTCTGTAGTTTCCTTCTTTTTGGTTTTAGCTGTGTCCTTTTCGTATTTTTTGGGTTCTTTGCCTACTTTGTATGGTTCGGGTTTGTATCCTTGCTCTAATGTTTTTTGGACTTCTCTGTCTGCTGATATTGTGTTCCAGAGTAGAGTATCTATCATAGTTACCTGTTTGTGTTTTGTGCATTTTAGTACTAGTTGGGTTTTCTTTTTACCCACCTTTATCTTGTGTTCTTCGAGAGGCATGCCGCATCTGCACTTGTATACACTGTCTCTGAGGTGTCCTATCCACTTGTGTTCCTGCTCCATTGGTAGTTTGAGGTTGAAGGGGTGTCCTTTGAGGCATTTACCAATAATTATAGCGTTGTTTTTCACAACTCTTGCGGATTTGGTTATCCTGGGATTCCTACATTTTACACAGGTAAAAACATCTACATATTCATCTGACATGCTTTCCACATCACTCACATTGATTTTTTAGTTTTTGCCTGGTTTATTCGTTGTTTTTGGAATATTTAAGGTTTGAGTTTTTGACAATCCGGGTAAAACTGCTTAATCCGATATTAAGCTTTAAATTTGTAAAAAACCCCAGCGAAATCAATTAGCAAATCGTTTCTGGTTCCGGGTTTTCTTTTTCAATTCAATTCTGATG
The DNA here is from genome assembly GCF_052745115.1 of Candidatus Jordarchaeum sp. Taxonomy (NCBI): domain Archaea; kingdom Promethearchaeati; class Candidatus Jordarchaeia; order Candidatus Jordarchaeales; family Candidatus Jordarchaeaceae; genus Candidatus Jordarchaeum; species Candidatus Jordarchaeum sp. Next base: position 3,042 of record NZ_JBRAKS010000147.1, on the reverse strand, counting down.
TGATTGAAATGGTCACTTCTGTATGTCTGTTGGGGAAGCGGTTTCCATTTTTTCTGCTAGACGTTTTACCGCTTCGGCTGTGGGGTAATCGTTTAGAAACTTTTCCCAGAGTGCCTTGGCGAAGGCAACAAACTTTTCTTTTTCAAGCATTAATTTGAGCTGTTCCACGGTTTTGAATCCGCTTTCTTCGGCGATTACCTCATCGTTAAATCTGAGCTCTCCCTTTATGAGTGCCAAAAAAACATAGTTTAGTTCTAGATCTTCTTCATCTAATTTCAATTCTAGATAGGGTTTTAGCACTCCTTTTACTCCCATCTCCTCCCAGAGTTCTCTCTCTGCACTCTTTAATATGGTTTCAAAACTGAAGTTTTCTTCGTACAATACGTGTCCACTAGCGCTGTCTGTGTACATTCCTGGGTGGCTCTTCTTGATGAGGGATCTTTTCTGAACTAGGAGCATTCCCTCTCTGTTGAATCCGAGTATCCTGACCACTAGATGCTTAACATTTCTTCTATGGGCTTCTCCCCTTCCCATAGGAAAGATTTTATATTCACCATCTGTCTCTTGCACACAAGCTATTACTTCCATCGAAAAATCGTTCCTTAACCAATAAATACTGATTTGTACGAATGCTTGAAATTAAATGTTTCCAAATATCACATATTGCTATTCGTCTATAAAACTTTGATTTTCTCCCTTTTAGCCTTCTTAATCGGGGGACAAGGTGATAAATGCCTGTTTTTGAGCTTTATTATCTAAAATTAGTTTGGTCTCTCCAATTTTCAAGTGTTTTAAATCGAAAAGAAGCCTTATACACAATTCTTTTTTACATTATCCGTAACCAAAAAACAATTACTGATTAAACTATGCACTTAACCTTCAGTAATATTTTTATACAAAGTTAAATTGATTTCACGTTAATAACCTCTTATTGCTGGAAGAAGGTGATAACTTTGTGTAGTATGTTTGTTCCGAATATAATGAGAAATGTTGCCATAATTACTGGCGGTGTTTCAAGGTATGCTCGTCCCAGAAACGAGAATCAGGAAGAAATGGTTGCGGAAGCCTTTAAAGAGGCACTAGACGATTGCCCCAACCTGACCATAAGAGATATCGATAACCATGTGTGCTCCTATTTTTCTGATCATTTTGAGCAACAGTTGGCCATGTCATGGATAATACACGACTATCTAGGTTTAACACCAAAGCCAGTGTTTAGGATCGAAGACGGTGGAGCAGGACCACTGGCAGCGATACGTGCGGGATTCGCACTGGTAGCATCTGGACTCTCAGAGGTGTGTCTGGTCACCGGAGTGGAAAAGCAGGGTGAGGTTGGTACGGCTAAAGCAAACGAATTCATAGCCCTGGCCTCAGATACTGACTTCGAGTTTCCCGCTGGTGGATACTATACTGGTTATTATGCTGCCATGGCGGCAAGACACATGTACCTTTATGGTGACACCGAGGAAGACTTTGCTCTTATAGCTGTAAAGAACAAAAACTACTCGCTCGATAATCCTTATGCCCAGTGGCCGCAGGAAAATGGAGGCAAAGAAATCGGTGTCGACGATGTGTTAAACTCTAGACTCCTAGCTTGGCCACTGAAAACTATGGATTGTTGTCTCTTAACTGAGGGGGCTTCATGCGTAGTATTGGCCTCGGAGGATGTTGCTCGAAACTACACCGATGAACCTATCTGGATTGACGGTATAGGCCTGGGAACTGATTTCATGAGACCCGGGGATAGGCCGGATAGTCCGACATGGTCTGCGATAAATAGAGATGCTAAGAAACACTATCCAGATTACGCTATAAAACCTAGAGAACTCTATCCCGAGATATCCAATTTTGGTGCGTGTAGATTTGCTGCAAAAACTGCCTATAAAATGGCAGGCATAACAAATCCCCTGAAAGATATAGATGTAATTGAGATTCATGATGCCTACGATTCCAGTGAGCTTCAAACCTATGAGGATCTTATGCTCTGCAAGGTTGGTGAAGGTAAAAACCTAATCCGAGAGGGCCAAGTGTACGTAAACAGTGAAGTTACCATAAATCCAAGCGGAGGCCTAGAAGGCATGGGGCATCCTGTAGGTTCCACCGCGATAGGGCAATGCGTGGAACTCATATGGCAAATGAAACAAATGATTCCTGAAAAACACTTTAGCAGCAGAACTCAGGTCGACAAGGCAGAAACCACTCTACTGCACAGCCACGCCGGAACGGGAACAGCCATAGCTGTGGCGATTCTGAGGAGGTGAAAATATTGGCTAAAAAAGAAAAGAAATTCAAGTGGCCTAAAATAGGTGAAGAAGGACACAACGTAAAGGTCCTTAAAGAGGAACCAGTAGATCCCCAGTTTGAGGGTTGGGGAAATCTGGGAAGAATGTCAATAGCGGGATACAGGCTAATAGAAGCGGACGAAGGACCTAGAATCGACAAGCTCGAAACCAGAAGATACATGCGAGTATACAGACCCTACGACATTATGTACAATCATAGTTACGGAAGAGTATCAAAGTTCTTTGAGGGCTTACTAGAGAAAAAAATCCTTGGGACACGGTGTCCCCGCTGTGGAGACAAATTTATGCCACCTAGAGCACATTGTTGGAGACCCGAATGCAACCTCGAGGAAACAGAATGGATTGAGTTAAAGCCCCAAGGCATCCTACACAGCTACACCATTCTCGGATTCGCCGCAGAAGCATTTCTACCACAGCTACCCTTCATACTGGGATACGTGAGAATAGACCACTGCAACACTCTAATAGCACTAAGGGTGGCTATGGAAGAAGCAGGATACTCACTTGAAGAAATCGACTGCGACACACCCGTAACCATAAAATTCGTAGACGACCCCAAGGGCTCAGTTTTAGATATTTACGCGGTGCCCTCAGAAAAACCAAAATCTAGAAGAACACCCGAACAAAAGGAACGTCTTAAAAAACAATTAGAAATGATCTCATCATGGGTAAAAAAGAAATACGGCTAATCCTCCTACCCTCTTTTTTTACCGTATACGGGAAGTATATGCTTGTGTTT
>NZ_JBRAKS010000146.1:0-9459 GCF_052745115.1 Candidatus Jordarchaeum sp. | reverse complement strand
TTCTTTCCGGGGAAACTTGTTGAGCAAAACACAAGCATATATTTCCCGTATACGGTAAAAAAAGAAAAATCCCTCGAAAAATGGGAGAAAAAATATCCAAACTCTCTTTTTACTTTATAATTTTTTCAATATTGAATGCTTGTGCTAGGTTTTTGTGAAGTGATCCAGTGTGAATTCTGGTTTATCCTTTATGGATTTCTGTTTTTTTGTGGTTTTGGTTTTTTTCTCTGGTTTTTCTTCTTTCTCTTCTTCTCTTGCTTCTTCTTTAATTTCTTCCTTTCGGGTTTGTCTTGGTTTTTCGGGTTCTGGTTGAGGTTTGGTGGGTTTTTCCTTTACTTTTTCTCTTTGTGGTTTGGGTGCTTTTTCTTGTGTTTGCGGGTCTACTTCGTTATATTCTATTTTACTTTTAATTGGGTATGGTTCGACATCTTTGAACTCTTTTTGCTCAATTTTTTTCTCAAGTTTGTGGAGTGGAGGGAATTGGCTTATTTCTTTAAGAATTAGGGTTTCATTTTTCTTTTCAAGGATATTTTCTTTTAGAGCTAGGGTAAGTATTTTCTGGGCTATTGATGGAGGTATTTCTTTATGTATTGCCCAATTGAAGGAGAGGTAAAAAATCCAACTACTGGGGCTAAGGTGTTCTTTTCCTGACAACTGGAAAGGAATCTGTGAGAGAAATGTTAGGTCTTTTCTTTCAATTAGCATCTCTTTCATCCAAAAATTACTGGTTTTAATGTTTTAGTAGACAAACAATATACAAATATTTTAAATTATCCTTTTAGCTCATTATTAAAACTGGAGTGTAATTTTCCTCCACGTTTTATTTCTGCTTCCATTTCATGAAAGAATTTATGCATGATACCGCCTAGAAGAATTTGGCTTTTTCTGATATATTATATTCTGTACACCCTCCCCCTTTTTCTAACAATTAATGAACTTGTTAAAAACTTTTAAAAATAGATAAAAAACCATTTTTGGGCAAGTCTCTCTTTTCAATTATCAAATTTTAGTAATTACGTTGATTATTATTTTTGTAGGTCTTACTTTAGGCTAGCCACCATTAAAGCCATGGCGTAGGCAGGGGCTCTCTCTGCCCCTTTTTCACCAATAATCTGTCCCAAATCAATAATTTCTTTAAAACCTGCTTCCAGAGCGGCTCTACGAGCCAAGAAATTTCTTCCGAGCCCGGTTACCATCACTCTTTCAATCGCAGTATTATTGGCGGCAACTTGAATTAAAGCCTCTTTTATCTGAGCTAATTGACATTGGTAAATGTGTTGAGCCATCTCATAAATCTCATTTTTATGAAGTATATCGGTGTCTGCACAAACCATTCGAGCTAATCGAGCCAAACAGTTATCAACAGTTTTACCTCTCCCATCTGCTGTTTCACAAGAGTACTCTTCCTCACTGATATTATTAAGAAGCAGGTGCACATCAGCTACGAGAGCGAATTTTTCCGATGAAACCCTACAATTCTTTCCCCAAACCGGGATGCTGTGCACAATTGATGGTATCGTGGTTCTCAATACACCACTATATACAAGTTCTCCTGATATTAATCGTTCAGTATCTGTTTTCCCTAACGTCTCCGGTTTCCCCTCTACTATAGGTATAATATCTGTAGTTGTACTTCCCACATCAACTAAAATACAATTACTAACATGGCGTCCAACCATCCAAGCAGTTGCGGCCCAATTAGCCGCGGCAACCCTTAGAGGCTGTTTCCTTGCTTCACCCAGGGATAAAAGATTAGTATCAACATCAACCACCCAGACGCTAGTTTCGGGAAACACCTCTTCCACTGAATCTAAAATATGGTTTACCCCCTCACGCTTAGTTTGATAAGCATCTGAGAGCTCCGCAGTCATAGTTACTCCTACTGAACGGAGACTACTGCCTTTACACAGATCATTTTTAACTCGAATTAAAAGTTGTGGTAGTTCCGGAAGTGAGTGCTCCCAAATCGGGAAATATTCCGAACGGGACTCATAACTATCCACTGTTTTCCCGGAGCTTATGTGCAACGCTACAGCTTTAGTGTTTACGCCTCCTATATCCCAGCCTAAAAAGAGCAAAACCAAACCACCCATTTTTTGCTTTATTTTATTAACCCTTCTCTCTTTGCCATTTCTATTAAACCAGTTGGGGCAGTCAATCCCTTTTCATCCATTATGTCTGTGACCCTGATGAGAACTCGGCCCCAATTATTGATTGCTTCTTCTCCGAATTTACTTGTTTTTTTATCTTCCTCGCTGTCTGTGAGTTTATTTAGGGACCATTTTAGTATACTTGCTAGATCAAAGCAGGCTTCTGCGACTCCTGAGGCTCTTCCCAGAAATGCGCGGGCATCCTCTAAATCCTTGGAAAAAAGGGCGGCTGCTATGAAAGACTCTACTGTAGAGTTGAGGGCTTGGCAAGCGTGAGCGAAGGCTCTTATTGTAATGAGCAGGCACTCCCTACTATTTGTTGTTCCCAGTATTTCCTGAATATTTCCTGCACTTAGATTGCGTTGAATTATGCGGCCCTCGGTAAACTTCTGGAATGCCCCCTTTGCGTCTCCTTTGCTCATAGCCTCCTCTGCTTCACTGATGGTTTTCATGAAGAGAGCATTTCCCTTCGTGCTTAAATCCATTTATTTGCCTCCAATTGTTAAACTATCAGAAGAAAGATTAACCGAAATCGCTATAACTCTTACTATTCTAATCCCCGAGCTTTTATTTTTTTAATTCATTTATAATCCTTTTTTTCATTTTTTCCATCTTTAACTTTGCGAGTTCCTCGTTTTTGGAGTGCGCTACCAGCATAAAGTGATTTTTTCCCTTAACAGGAAATGGCGGAGATGCTACCCCTTCAAGCTTTGCAATCCTTTTGAAAATATTCTCCTCAATTTTTAGAGAACGCGGAAGATCCACTTTTTTAAAGTATGCACATCCCTTAATGTTAACCTTTGAAGGTAAAACTCTACTCATAATTGCTTTGTATATCATGTCTGCAACGTTTTGCCCGAGAACCCTTCGCAATCCTAAATAAGAGGTCGTGAGCCGCGGATTAACCTCCAGAATAGTTACATCATCTTGGGAAAGAATGAGATCCACCCCCACATATCCCTGTAAGCCTTCGATGTTTTCAATCAGATTTTTAGTAGCCTCAAACGCTCTTTCTTTTAATCTATGTTTTAAGGGAACGTATCCCCCCTCATATTTGGACTCCTTGTCAGGAGACATCATCTTCATGGATTGGAAGTTTAGACTTAGGGGAAAAGCTTTTTCTCCATTAGAAATTAAGCTAACACTAGCATCTATACCTTCCACGTATTCTTCTAAAATAAAATTATTATTTTTACTCACTTTACGAATTTTTTCTATGGCCTGGGGGATTTCCTCACGCTCACCTACAAGACTCATGCCCTCGCTCCCAGCACCATCCAAAACCTTAAACACCACTGGATAACCAATATCCCGAACAATTTTCTCCACACTCGCAGTAGAACTATGGGTTTTTAAGAGTCTATGTTTTGGGACTTTTAATCCAAGTTTTTTCGCTACTTCCAGAAGCTTGCTCTTATTGGTGGTTAATTCTATCGCAGAGGGAAGAGGACCAAAAAGCTTAGTACCAGCCTTAACCACCTCAGTGGCTAGTGAGTGAAGGATACTATCCGTTTCAGGCGCTATTAAGAATGTGGCATCAACCACACCCACCATCTCTCGAAAGAACGATAAATCCGAACTATAAACAACTTTGACTCGGTGTGCTCTTAAAGGGGGATCAAACTGTGCGATTCGATGGTCGAGTGTTGTATACACCTCAAGACCCACTTTTCTGAAATCCTCAATAATGCAGCGAAGCATAGCATAGGCTTCACCTATCAAGCCTGAGATCTCTCCTTCAACAAAACCGCCGCCGGAAAAAAATTCAAAAACCAGTAATTTCAACTCAACCACCAGAATTATGCTTCCAAGTTATCCATAAGAATCTAAACGAATTCCTTCTCACTCTAATAACAACACGAAGTTTTTTAAATCCAAACATATGATTCAAACTTAAAAACCTACCACATCTCTAACCCTTTCAAGAACACAATTGAACTATCCAAAAATTCTCACTCCTATAAATAATGGTGTTTAGTATGAGAGTAATACCAGTAATAGATGTATTAAAGGGAAAGGCTGTTCAGGCCATAAGGGGAGAACGGCAGAAATATCAACCAATAAAAACAGCTCTAGCACCCTCCTCCGAACCTACAGAAATTGCCCTAGCATTCCAGGAGATTTACGGTTTTAGTGAAATGTACGTTGCGGATTTAGATGCCATACAGGGGGTAGGCTCAAACTTTGAGGTGATTAAAAAAATTTCTAATAGTACTGACTTGAAACTTATTATTGATGCGGGAATAAACAATCCTAAGGACACGATGCGAACTTTAGAAGCTGGTGCGGAAAAAGTTGTTATAGCCACAGAAACATTGGATTCAATCAAACAGTTGGAAGAGTGTATAAAGGCGGTGGGGGGGCAAAAGATTGTAGGAAGCCTTGATTACAAGGAGGGAAGAATTCTCACAAAATCTGGAGAGTTAATGAAATTAAAACCGATTCAGGTCGCAGAAATATTCGAGAAGAAGGGAGCCTGCGAGATTATCTTCTTAGAGCTTTCCAAGGTAGGCACCCTCCAAGGATTAGAAACTGGAACGCTAAAAGAATTAATACAGGCAGTCAGGATACCGGTCTTAACTGGCGGGGGAATCGAAAGTGTGCGTGAAATAATCGGTTTACAAAATCTCGGAATTGCCGGTGTGCTTGTCGCCACAGCACTCCACAAGGGGAAAATCCGCCCTGATGATCTTCAAAATTTGTCATAAAAATTAAAATTGGAATATTTCAAAGGTGATATGTTTACTATTATTGAATTTGCAGAACTCAGGTAACTGTGTGTTTTGATGAATCACATGTTAATATGGATTTTGGCGGTATGCTTATTAGAATGTGTACAATTTATATAATTGGTGTACAAAATGAGCGAGAAGACCATGTCTGCGAGGTTTGACCCTGAGCTATATGAGGAGATTCTAGAGTATGCCCAGGAGAAAGGAATACCTAAGACGAGGGCGCTTAGAGAGTTGACAAAAGAGGGGGTGAAGAAGTGGAGGCTAACAAAGGCTTTATCCCTTTATAAAGATGGGAAAATAACGATTTGGAAGGCGTCGCGAATAGCAAGAATTCCCCTCTCAAAAATGGTAGAGATTGCAGCCTCCGAAAAGATACCTATTCACTTCTCAGAGGAGGATTTGGAAAGGGATTTTAAAGCCGTATTCGGTGAAACCTTTTGAAAGTAGTTCTCAACGCTAGTCCCCTTATTTATCTTGGAAAAAAGAGAAGGATTGATATTCTGGGGCTTGTGTTTGAAAAGATTATTATTCCTCCAGAGGTGGAAGAGGAAATAATGAAAATCGCCAATAGTCCTGAAGCTATACAGTTGCGAGAAGCCATCAAAGAGGGATGGATAACAGTGGAAAAGGCTTCCGAAGACCAAGCGGCGCAGGTTGCAAGGTTGTTTCCAGAGATAGATGAGGGAGAAGCCGCTGTGATAGCATTAGCAATTGAGCAGCAGACAGAAAGTGTTGTGATAGATGATGCTGAAGCGAGAGTAGCTGCCAAATACTTTAGGCTGAAGGTTTATGGTACTCTATACATTCTTCTAGAGGCACTTAAACGCAAAATTCTAAAATCCAAAACTGAGGTAAGAAGCATAGTAGACAATATGCTGAGAAGAGGCTTTTACCTCTCCACAGAAATCTATGCAAGATTTCTATACCTCTTAGACAAAATCAGATGAATCTAGGGTATATGCAGTCTCCATCAGTTGGTCTCCTAAATTTAAAGAAAGTTTTTTTAAAGTGTAAGGATAACTATAGGGACATGACCGAATGTTTATTCTGTAAAATACTCAGAGGAGAGGTAGAGTCTAAAAAGGTCTACGAGGATGAAAACAACATAGCCATCCTCGACATCAATCCTCGGATGCACGAGTGTCAAGTGTTGGTTATCCCTAAAACACACGTTGAACAATTCTACGAGCTAAACGACGAAGAAAATGCCAGTCTATTCAAAGCCGTCAAAGAAGTAGCATTAATGATTAACAAAGCCTATAATCCAGATTTCGTATCGCTCTTTAGTCGAGGAATGGGGGTTCCCCACGCCCACATCCTTGTGAGTCCAGCCTGGCGAAACGATATAATACTGACCGGATTTATGCTAAATCGGATGAACATCTTTTTTAACGCAGGTGTTTCATCACAAAAACTGGATATTATAGTTGAGAGACTAAGGAATGCTAAATAGTTAACAGAGCAAAACCAAATACATAAAATCCAAACCCGAAAGGCTAAAAAAAGTTAATGAAAAAAGAGGGATTTCAACCCCGTTCCCAAATAGTTTTATATCATGGAGTAACCGCCACTTACGCTGAGCGTTTGACCTGTTACCCAGCTTGTAACATCCGATACCAGGAAAGTCACCGCGTTTGCTATGTCCTCTGGTTCTCCTAATCTGCGAATGGCGTAAGCTTTCAACATTTTTTTAACCACTTCTTCGTTAGAAACTAGGAGTTCAACTAGTGGGGTTTTTGTTGTTCCGGGGCAAACCACATTTACGTTTATCATGTATCGTCCTAGCTCTTTGGCTAGTGCCTTTGAGAAGCCGATGATGAATGCCTTAGCTCCCGAATACACTGCAAAGTAGGGTTCTCCAACTCTTCCTGCGTCTGAGCCTATACTTACTATTTTTCCGTATTTCCTCTCAATCATATTAGGAATTACTGCCTTACAACAGTTGAGGACTCCAAAAACATTTACGTTTATATCTGGATTCCAGGTTTTTCTGTCCAAGTCGGCAAAAAGTCCATAGGCACCTACCCCAGCGTTGTTAACTAGGATATCGATTTGTCCAAACTCCTTCAAAGTATTATCCACCATGCTTTTAACCGCTTCCCAATTGGTAATATCTACTTTAGCCTCAAGGGCTTTAACGCCGTGAGATCGTACTTCGTTGGCAACACTCTTGATCTTTCCTTCCTCAAGATCGTTTATTACAACGTTTGCACCCTCTTTTGCAAGGTTCAAAGCAATCTGCCTTCCGATTCCACTACCAGAACCAGTAATTATCGCTACCTTTCCTTTCAAGCCCAAATCCAAAATCATCACATCCAATAATTTTCTTCGAATACAGATTAACAATGAAACTTCTTTAACTATATTAAATTAATTATTATAAATCATCGTGTAATTCCACCTATCTTGGAGTTTAGTTTTCCAATAATTTCTTCCGCCTCTCTGATTATCCTTCCTATTAACTCTTTAACTGAGACTATGTCATCTATTAGGCCCGTTACTTGTCCCGCTGCCATGAAACCCTTCTCCAGATTTCCCTCAATAGTATTCTTCACGCCCTCCCACGCGTAGTTGAAGGTGTCCTCACCTCGGTTCATCATTTCTTGCAGTGTGAGCGAGAACTCACTTTTCAACTGTCTGCAGGGCCCGTAGGGCATAATTGTTATCAGAGTATCCCTCTCAGAAGCCCTTAAAATACTATCCTTGTAATCCTGATGAATATCACACTCCTCAGTAGCAATGAACCTCGTACCCATCTGAATACCCACTGCACCCAGTGCTAATGCAGCTACTAGTCCTGCTCCATCACAGAATCCTCCAGCTGCGATTACCGGCGTTTTCACCGTTTTTACCACTCCCCTCAACAACACTAATGTAGTTATAGGATAGTTGTAACTTACCACGCCTCCGCCCTCGGTTCCTGAGGCGATTATAAAGTCAACTCCCGCTTTTTCAGCTGTTTTAGCATGCTGGATCGTGGGAACAATATGTATGCACTTGAGCCCGGCGTCTTGAATAGATTTGATTAATATTGCCGGATCACCCGCAGAGGTTACAATAGCCTTCAATTTTTTCCGAGTCCCTGAATTAGACTCCAACTCTTCAATCACCACACCCAAATAGTCTTCCGCTATCGGTATAGCATGCTTGAGCGTGGGAATGTTAACTGCGAAAACAGCGTCCGATGAGGTGGAACTGGTTATCTCTCTAATGATTCTTCGGAGCCCCTCTTTATGGTCAATCTCTTTAGAGAGTCCCACTTTTTGGAATGTGAATCCAGCAGTGGTGAGTGTACCGAGTCCTCCTGCGTTGGAAACCGCGGTGGCTAATTTCACGGTAGTGTAGGGTCCCATTGCACCCTGAATAACCGGGTACTTAATGCCAAGTGAGTCACAAAGCTCGGTTTTCAACAATTTTAAACCTCCAGAAAACTAAATAATCATATCTTTTCATTTCAGTAACGCTCATTTTAAAGAGTGTAATCTTAAGTACTTTTTGGGCTACTTGCATTCACCCTTTGAGAAGCTTTTTGATTATTTAGATTATTTATTTACAATTTTCCTACCCAAAGACTTTTTATTAAGATAATAAGAAACTAGTAACATCAAAATTAATAGCTGGTGAAAGCTTGAAAATACTGGGAATAGTTGGTAGTTACCGCAAATTCGGAAACACAGATGTGCTGGTCAGAGAAGCACTGATGAGCGCATCTGAAATGGGCGCAGAAGTAGAAATGCTCCGACTCACAGATCTTACCATTAAACCCTGCAAGGGATGCATGGCCTGTGTCTTTAAAAACGCCGATTGTAGAATAGAGGATGACTCAAACTTCTTCTTCTCGAAACTTTTCGAAGCTGATGGAATAATTCTAGGATCACCAATCTACATCTTTGGACCCGTAGGCACAATTAAAATGATTCAAGACCGATTCTTACAGATTTCCACAAAAATAGATAAACTCGCAAATAAAGTAGGAGCCATAATTGCCATTGGAGGAGCTCCGGGAGCTGAAGGAACCATTATGCCCGGGCTCGCCAGTTTCTTCGGATTCTTGGGAATCCCGGTTGTGGATCAAATGCTGGTTTACTCCCATGGTCCAGGCGAGATTCTACTCCACGAGAACGCCGTTGAAAAGGCAAACCAGATAGGAAGAGAACTCGTGGAAGCCCTTCAAGACGACCAGGCCAAAGCTAAATATACGGAAGGGTCGGGTGTTTGTCCAATTTGTCACCAAAACTTCCTAGTCTTAAAAGATGGAGTCTTAGAGTGCGGTCTCTGCCACATCAAAGCAACCCCAAAAATAGAGAGTGGCAAACTCATTCTAGAATTCGGCAAAACAGAATTGAAGAAAGGGGAAGAGATACAAGAAGCAATCGCAGATCACATCGAAAACCTCTCCGAAACCGGAGTAAAGTACATTAAGCTCAAGGATGAGATCGACAAAAGAAAAGAAAAGTACAAAAACTTTGAGATAAAGGAGGCAAAACCCTAGCAAGAGATAAGGCTAATTGTAGAAATCATAGACATTTGTCACCCCCTCTTTAAATTTCTTTTCCGAGTTTAGAGGGAAGGTG
>NZ_JBRAKS010000145.1:0-9471 GCF_052745115.1 Candidatus Jordarchaeum sp. | reverse complement strand
GGTGCTCCCCTATGAAGCAGGAACCGAACACCATTTAGGCGGTGTCCTAAATGGGGAAGTTTCGGACAACGGTTTCCTACAATTCTAGATGTAAGTTTAAAATTATTTGGACTACTGACTGGGAATTAAATAGTAGTAGGGGGGTGTAGATTTATTTTATAGTTCTTTGGCTTTGGACTTTACTGGTTCCACGATGAGCGTTAATCCTTTAACTTCTATTACTTTGATTTTTGTTCCTTCGCGAATGAGTTTGTTGTCGTGGGATTTTGCGCTCCATATTTCTGATTCTACTAGCACTTGTCCTTTGGGTGTTAGATCTGTTTTTGTTTTTCCAGTTTTTCCAACCAGTTCTTCGATGTCTAATTCTTTGGCTATTTTTCTGGTTTCCCCCACCTTGTAGACCAGATAGGCAAAGAAGCCTGAGATGAAGAGGGATACCACCACCACCGAAATAATCACTGTTTGTATGAAATTGTATGTGATCAGCCAATTTGATGTGGGGAAAATTAGGAGAGCCCCGAGTATAAAGCAAGCTATACCACCGGCTGCCAGTGCGAATGTCTGAGTTTTTAATTCTAGTAGGAATAGTACAGAGCCGGTGACGAAGAACAGTATAGATGCCAGATTAAAACCTAGAACTCCTAAGCCCGCTAATCCGAGGATAAGGCATATTATTCCTATTATTTCCGCACCGAAGCCAGGTGTTTTAAGTCCAATAATGATAGCAAAAAGACCCACTATTAATAGTATATATGTGACGTAGGGATTTACAATAATGTTTAGAGCGTTGTACTGAATTGGTCTATCATAATAGTATAGGAAAGGCGAATCACTTATTCCAGCAAAATCAATTTCACTAACCCTTCCAGGATAATCGTCAACATCCGCGGTTTCTACCAGTTTCCAAGCTAAAACCCCACTAGATGAATTATACTTTATCAATGTTTTATTTTCTAATTGTTGCAGAAGACCGAATAGGTCATTGGCTACTATATCAATCATACCACTTTTCTTAGCAGTATCAGGTAATAGATTTAGGTTTATTGTAACGAATTGCTGAGCAATGGTTACGTTTCTGTCATGTAGGCGTGCATGAGCGGTCATTAATGAAACCATTGCGCTCACATATCCAAGATTGTAGACTAGCTGACCGGTTTGCACCGGCTGAGCGGAGCCCATTATAGTGCCAATGGACATTGCCGAAATGTGGCTGGACATCAGTAGATAGGTTCCACCACTCCATGCAGTTGAACCTAAGGGTGCTACGAATACACATATGGGTACTCCGCTGGCCTCAAACATGTTCATAATATTGTGTACCGCGCTTAACTCTCCGCCAGGAGTGTTTATGAAAAACACTATAAGGTCAGCCTGAGCATAAAATCCTTTAAACAAAGCATCTTGAACCATTAGCTCCGTAGATCGGGTTATTTCTCCGTCTATGGTCACGTACATTACTGTTTTGGAAAAAGCCTGTTTGGCTCTAATATTTTGAGAATCATAGTAGCTCTGGACTAAAGGCTGTTGATTGTCCATATTTTGTGCTAATAATCCAAAACCTATAGAGAATATTATTAGTACTGCTAAGAGCAAAACGATTATTTTCCTCAAACACTCCACCTTAAATGTTCTCTCCACCTTATAATTGTTATAGTTAATTAATTATCTTTTTCCTATTTTAATTCTAATTAAGAAGATATAGAATAATTGGATAATATGGTTTCCAATTAATTAGTTCACCAGAAGTCATTTCCAAATAGCTAACAAAAAAAGGAGGAATCGTTTAGAAGAAGATTTAAAATATAAGAAAGGTTTTGACTAAGCTTTATTAATTTTGATAACGCATTTATTTTTAGCTGACTCGTCCTGTTCGATGCTGATTACGGTTTTTATGCCCATAGCCTCTAACAAAGCTTCTAAGTATGCCATATGCACATCGTGGAGCGCTTTTTCCTTATTCTGGTATCGGCAATCACTAATCTGATAGATTAGAGATTCTTCTCCTACTTCTAGCAAATTGGCTTTGTAGCCTAAACTGGCAAATAGTTCAGATAATTTCTCAGGGAGTTGTTTGAAGTTCAGTAATTTTTCTTGAAGCAATTCTCTATTTTTTTGGATAATTTTTTCTTTAAATTCTTTGAGTTTGGTTTTAGAAGTTGTGATTAGGGGAGATAGCAGTTCAAGGGATTCCATTTCGCTAATTTTAATTGGAGCTTCCGCAGACTCGATTCTTGTAGCTAAAAATTCACAGTGTTCGTCCCCTAATCCTACACACCTTATTTCTTCAACATCGTAGCGAGAAGCGTATGCTTCCTCTAGAGTCCCCTTCAAAAATCCTATCTGGGTGTAACAGATTGGCTTGTTAAGTTTTCTGAGACTCGAAATGATGGGTGAATTCTCAATAAACACTCTGATTGTATCGTTGTCTTCTTCCAACTGGTATGAAAGTTTACCCCATCCAAAAACATAGAGTATTCTTGAACAATGCTCCAAGTTTTTATTTCCGCTAATCTGGTATTTTTCTTTGAAAATATGTGACAGCGCTTTCGCTGTTTTGTAACCTGCAAACTCCAGTTGACTCCTCGTTGCATCTAGAAGGTTATTATCATTAGCCTTCTTTATAATATTTAGTATTATATTTACGGGTAAAACAAGATACCTTGCCAATTGGTCATAAATTGGTAACCTTAGCTGCCCTGATGGGTCAATGTAGAACATCTTTTTTAATTCCTCAAAGGAGGTGGCAATTTCACTCCCCACCAAGAATTTTCTCTTTCGCATTTCAACTGAGTATGGAACCGGGTCGGTGATACAAGGTAAGCCAGCGTTTTTTATGACCCGGAGTTGTTTAATTGAGATTCCTTCTTTCTCCACGGTTTTAAGTTCGAATACGGTGTCGAATATGTGTTTGGCGGTTTCAACCACCCTTTTCTCATGCATATCCATATTCATTACAGTGTATGCTACGTCTCTGAGTGTTTTGATTTTTGATCTGAGATTCCAAATGAATCTAAGCACCTTATCAGGGTCGCCCACGGTGAATATAGTAGTGGAAAGCTGATTGTATATCCAAGACACTTTTAGGCCTGGCCAGGGAATTTCTTTCAGCTTTTCGTCTCTAAACATACTGGTGTGGTAAAAAACGTGATTTAGATCGTGGGGCTTTTCTACCACCACGATGTTCGAGTCTTCGGATGTTTGAACTCCCATAGAGGAGCTGAATAGGTCTATATAGAATAGGCGGTTTTCCCTCAATGCGGCGGATGTAATGTCCGGAGCGTAGAGTTGAGGATAAGTTTCATTGGGCGGATCGGTGGTTAGAAGTATTACGGTTTCCCCTCTTTCTAGCACGTTTAGACTGATTATGCCTAAGAGCGCAGACGCGTCTTGAGCGTTTTGACCTTCACAGAGTATTAAGGCGGTTGATCCGCGAGGTATGCCTCCGCTGAGAAGTCTATCCAGTTCTTCTATTCCGGTTGTTGTGAGTTGTTCTTCTAATCCTCGGGTTGTAACAGACAAGTTTTTCCCCTCATGATTCTTGAATTACTTTTTGTCGTTATTGGTTATTTATTTTTTTGGTTGGTAAATATCTTCTTTTGGTTCTTGATAAATTTTTTTAGTGTATTTTGTGTTAAAGTTTGTTTTTATCTAAATTAAATTATTTATTAAATAATGATTACTGATTTTTAAAAAAGTACGATTAAACTATCTAAAAAATTTGAATTCATGTACGTATTTAGCAGTTGTAATCAAATAACGGATAAAATGGCTCCAACCCCCAAAAGAAGGTCTATTTAGGCCTTTTCGGCGGGCATTAGCCGACGGGGAAAATAACCCGAAACAAGCCTCCCCTCTCGGAAAAGGGGCGTATAACGCCAGATCGGTCTTCATGAGCCAAATACATACGAATTCATATTTTTTAAAAATGTATGGATTCTTAAAAATAAAAAATAAAAGAAATTCAAGTTTTTAATCCAGCTGATTCATTTACAGATTTCAAAAAGTCCAGATATTCGCTCTTGGTTGGAGTGACCTGTTTTGTCTTTTCCACAGTTTTTAACCATTCTTTACTCTTCTTGACCACTGTTTCAACGCATTTGTTCGTGAAATTTTCAAGTATTTCAATTGCTTCTCCCAGAGTGAGGTCTAATGCTTTTTTCCGAATATTACTGGCCTCTTCCAGAAATTTAGATTGTAAAGTCTCAATCTCTGGAACTATTAGGCTCGCTCGTTGAGGATAGTCTTCCTGTATTTTTCGCGCCAATTTTTCGTGATTCCACCAGAAAGAGGCTTCACTATATTTTTCATTGCCTTTAGTGAAGGTTTCTGGAATCTCGGCGCTTATATAGAATGGGATAAAGACACTAATGCATGGGTTGGACCCTCCGGTTAACCAGTGTGTTGGAAGCTCCTCTGTGAGATGCCCTACGTAGCTCCCGGTGGATTGACTCACCTCCATGGGTCCAGAGTGCATACAAACAGTGGTTATTTGCTTATCGGGATTCCACTCTTTAAAACTCATTCCTCCATGGTCTCGGAGATAGTTCATCATATCCTTTACCTTTATTTTTCCTCTTTTTTCTTGGAGAAGTTTGGATGAACGCTCAAAACGTTGAACACAGTGTACTATTTCCCGCATCCCTGGCTCCCCGTAGCACAATGCAAAGTTAAAATCATTTTTTGATTTACACCAACCCTTCTCAATGGCGTGTTCCACCAAATCTGGTGAAGCCAAATCCCACTCCTTACCTATAGTGTAACCATTTGAAATCGAACGGACATCCTTCACATACTCAGCAACCCAGTACTTGTCAGCGGTTTCCAAAACCCAGGCTTCACTCGTATCAGCTATAAGGAATGAATTATGATACATTAGAGACTGGTCAAAAAAGCAGTTCCCACCCTGACCATACTGCTCCAAGAGTTCAACTATTATCTCGAGAGCTCTTCTGGCTGTCTCTCCTCTCTCCAATCCTAATCTGAGAAGATCCATACCTAGTAGTCCGGTTTCAGCGTAAGGTTCCTTTGACCAAACCGCTTCGTTACCAATAGCCACGCCGTACTCGTTGACCCCCATTTCCGCCCCCCAAATCCAAAACGGACAGGACAGGATCACTTCCAGAGTTTCCGGTACCTGTGGAATCTCAATATAGGTGCACTTGACTTTGGAACCCTCGGGATGCTCCATTCTGGGAAAATGTCTGATTACCTGCGCCTCGTTGGGTGGTCTATCGCTGTTCTTTCCAAATATTACCGAACCATCCTCAGTAGAATTTCCTAACGCCACAAGAGTATCGCACATACAAACCACCTTAGATACAAAGGGTACATGTTAACTTTTATATATTTATCCTAAAGAAACAGGGAAGTGAGAAGAAAAAAAGAATCCAACTGCTTGAAAGCATTTTAAATCTGAAAAAACCAGAAGTATAAAAGATTCGGCGAGTACAAAAGATGGTAAAAGAAGATGGTAAAGGATGGTAGAAGAGGAAATTGATCTGATTGAAATTATAAGAAAGATGATAGAAGAGTCCAACTCTAAAACTGTGGACCTTGTCATTGAGCACGAGTTACGGGATGTCACACCAGAGATGATTGACTGGTGGTGGGACCACATCGATAACACGCAACGCTACGAGTTATGGCATCCTGAGGATCATGTTTCGTTTAAATGGGAAGTCCCTCCAAGTAGGTACGGGCACGTCGGTGCAATACAAGTGGCTGTAGAGAAAATTGGTGGACCCCCATCTATTAAATTGCGTATCCGTTGGGAGGAGCCAAGTTCAGCTCCTATTCCCACAATTTACAGTCACGTCTTAGTGGCAAGTATCATCGATCATGATGATAAGCCCCTTATTTGGTTCGTCCACGAATATGAGGCGGAATCCTATGGGACACGAATGCGCTCCACGTTTCGGTTTCCAGCAAGGATGCCTTCACCTATTCTAGACGCTATGCGTAAACATAATAAAGAAGAGATGGAACAATTCTCTAAATTTCTCCCAAAACTTTACAAGCAAAGTGTCAGTTGAAAATATTTAACTATTTAAATGTGGAGTATAAGAATTTATGAGGAGTGTGTGATTTTGGTTGTTTCCGTTCCGCCCGACTTGAGGTTCTCCGACTCTTTATATCTTCTATTTGGTGCCTCCATACTAAAGGATGACATTGCGGTTTATCAGAAGATTCCCTCCTACTTGAGGCCATTAATAAGCTTTCTTAACGCCTTTCCCTCACTGGGAAATAAAATATATGCGGGACAACTTACAAAAGCCCAACAGGGTAGAGACCCCGAAATAGTGAAAAAATCCAGAATAGATGATATTCTAGAGAAAGAATTTCTGAGTTATCATCGGGAGGTTCTTCAGGGGAAAAAGGTTGACTCCATTTTTCTCGGAGCCTCAAGTGGAGGAAGTTTACACCTTGCAGACATAATGCGCTACCCAATGCTGTTTTCAGGTTTAAATATAACTGTGACTAGGCGGGGTGGAGACCCTGACGACGCACAAGGTTTTATAGAATTCGGAAGAAACTTGATGAAGGATTTCTTGCCTAACAATGATAACCTAGAAATCGTTATTCACTTTGACCCAATTCATGATAGAACAAATCTTCCGTTCGTTTTTCATTTCAGATCCAAGTTCTGGCTCCCCAACGCTTACCAAAAATTCATAAAAGACCACCTTAAGAGAGGAGGAAACATAGTGTTTTTCGACGTTCAGGAACCATGGCTACACTACAAACTCGATGACAGATTCTACTACCAGTGCGGAGGTCTGGATGACTTAACACCCGAAGAATATGCTTTCGGCTCCAAAAGAATTGATACTTGGCTTAAACAGGTGGGCGCATCTCACAGAGGAGGCTGGGGAATAGAGGAAGAAAAACCGGCGAAGAGTTACGACAGCGAGTTTGCCAATAGTCCCCGAATGGTTAAAGCGGCAAAAGATTTTGCCAAGGATCAGGGATACAATTTTATCCACATTAAGGCCAACAAGGCCCATGACTTAAGCGCCATGACCACCTACCTAGTCCACCAGGCTATGGTTGAAAAGGGGATAAAGCCCAGAGGAGTGATTGTTGAACAGTATACTCAACTCGTCCCACTCGCAGTAAGGAGATTGGGACTTCTCCCAGTTTGGACATACTACGTTTTGCGTACCTCTTATAATGATACTAAGAAAATGCTGGACAAGGTTTTTGAAGATTATTTGGAAGAAGCTGAGGAACTAGTTTTTCTACCGACACAACCGTGGAACCCGTCCCCCCTTGGAGACTTTGTAACCTATGAAGAATGGGAAAAATTGTTCAAATCATATCCCGTTAAAAAATACACTATATTAATGAACCCCGAGCTGTATCCTATGGATGTGCCGTCCATTGTAATGGGACCAATCAATCTGCAAAAAAGATGCTTGAAAGAAAGGGACCTAGGACTCAAAATTAGTTTAGAAGATATTAAGAGTGCTTGTAAAAAATTCGGTCTAAGCTATCAATAATGGTTTCCCCGATTCTTTTTTCTTGAGGGAAAACCTCATATCTCACTTTTTTTATCGTATTGTAATCCCAGTTTTCTTTACGTAACCAAAATATTTGAGATTTCACCATGGCTTTTACTAGATTTGGTGACCGGAATTGGACGCCCGAGAACGAGTCCTTTGTGCATTAAGCAGGGAGGAGCCAGATAGGGTTCCCACATTTGAGGTTGGTATTACAAACGATAATATTTCAGAAAAGGTTGCAGGAACCAGTTTGACTAAGGGCACTATACGCGCAGCTAGGGATATGAGACACACCCCCTTCTGGCGATATTTCAGAAAGAAACACACCATGAAGTATTCACCCGATCTGTACGCAAAGTCGGTCATGGTTATGGCAAAAATAGGTTTTGACAGCTGTTCTCTCGGGGTTCTACTCCAGTTCACCAAATGCAAGTATCCCACCTGGGACACATATATCGACGAGTATGGGAGAAAATTCCAACTCAAAGAGTATAATGGTACAGAAATGGGTTCCTACGTGGGGGGAGGCTTCAAGTCTCCTGAAGACTACTATGCTTGGGGCCCAATTGACCCATATCATCCCATAAGGGAGAGAATCTACAAGAAAGCCCAGGAAGCAGCGGGAAACCGAATCTTCATAATGCCCGGCATTATGGGATTCTTTGAATCCACTTGGGAAATATTTGGATTCGAAAACTTCACCAAACTATTCTTTCATAATCGAAAATTCATACAAAGAGTTTTTGAAGACCACAAGAACCTGGCAATTGAAACCGCCAAATACATGATGGATCTGGGTGCCGAGGCACTAGTCGTGTATGACGATTACGGCCATAAAAGCGGGCCCTTCATTTCGCCTAAGGATTTTCGAGAATATGTGTATCCCCATCTGAGAGAATTCACACAAACCTGCCATAATCGGGGAGTAAAGGTATTCCTACATAGCGATGGCAACCTAAACAAGATACTGGAAGATATTGTTGATGCGGGAATAGATGCTTTACATCCTTGGGAACCACAGGCAAACATGAACATAATAGAAGGAAAAAAGAAGTACGGGGACAGAATATGCGTAGTGGGTAACGTGGATCCCATGTTCACCCTAAGCGAAGCCCCAGTAGAATATGTAAGACAAGAAGTGATTAAACTACTAAAGAATGTAGCACCGCGAGGAGGCTACATCCTGAGTTCTGGGCATAGCATTCATCCAAGAGTGAAATATGAGAATCTTATAGAAATGATGAAAACAGTGCAAAAGTATGGAAAGTACCCAATCCAAATTTGAGAGAACCAACGGCTTTGAAAATGTTCGTCATTAGATTGAGTAATAATAGTTTCATGATACAAAAAAGGTACATGTTTCTTTTATAAAGATTCAAAAGACCCATGAGACATGAGAATTAGATTCCATAATGAACAGCGAAAATCAACACTAATCCTATTGAACTCTTAACCACATATCGGATTTGGAAATAGGTAATTTGGTTTTCATATTCTCCCCATTTTTCGAGGAAACAAGCAAAAAGTTCTCTTGAAAATTGAAGAATTTACCTAAAAAAATAAAAAAAGCAGAAAGAGAAGAGAACAATAATACATCAACCAAAAACAACTGAAACATTACATCCAAGAACTTTTCTCTAAAATACGGTTTTCAATGAATATAAAGTAAAGAAAGAAACATGATATTCACTTAACCCAAGTCTTCTTAAGCTCCGAAACAAATTGCTCTTCGTTCATCGCTATTCTCTTTCTAAGGTTTTAAATCAAGAAAAGAAACTTATGAAATTCTCCCAAAGTGTTTTCCAGCGTATCCCAGAAAGTTAATATACGATTTAATAAAACGTATACACATGGAAACGATTTCTTCAAGAGTGGAAAGAGAACTCCTAGAAGAACTTGAAAAGATCTCGAAAAAGAGGGGTTCACAACAGTAGAAAGATTTAATGATAAATAATACCATTCTTGGACT